>CAZZLK010000048.1:0-11333 GCA_964655195.1 uncultured bacterium | reverse complement strand
TTCTTATTATAAACGATAATATACAGGATGGAACAGATGTCTCATGGCTCTGGGATGTAAACTTTGAGATACTTATGGAGAGGTCTTCACTTATAGTAACCTCTGGAAGAAGGGCTTATGATATGGCTCTCAGACTGAAGTATGGTGGGTTTGATACTAGTAGACTTCTGGTAGAAGAGGATTCGCTTAAGGCACTTAACCTAGCCATTGAGAACTCTGGTAAAGATGAGATCTATGTAATACCAACCTATACCGCTATGCTTGAACTAAGGAAGAAACTGGAATCCCTTGGTATAACTAGGGGGTTCTGGGAGGACTGATAAATTTTTCCGCCTCTTTCAGATATCTTTCAGCCTCTTTGTCCTTTCCTTCTGTTGCAAGATATATAGCCTTTGCTGAAAACCAGACTCTATCCCAATCCTTTACTACTTTGGCAGTTCTCATAAGTATTCTCCACATCTCTATGTCCCTCTCTTCTATCTCTACATATCTCTTTGCGTACAGATAAGCCAAGCCTGGGTCCTTCAGATAATCAGAGTATATCTTTGAGAGTGCCCTGAGTGCAGGTTTATAATGCCTGTCATAATCAAGACATATTTTGAGGTTCTCTATCACCTTATCCAGCATTGATTTGTCAAGACTTGTTTCATATCCATCCATATAAAATCTGGAGATCGAATAGTAACCACTGGTGGGATACTTTACATACCTCAGTATATATGGAAACAGTTTTTCTCCTTTATCAAATAGTTCTTTCTTCCTTTCTTCTCTGAGCCTTATAGAGTATATCTCAAGTTTTTTCTGGAATGCATAACCAACAGGATATCTCTCTATAGATCCATCGATATACCTTTCTGCCTTTATAAAGTCCTTCTTATTCATAGCGTTTATCCCATCTAAAAGGAGCTTGTGAGCTTCTACCTGTCTTATCCCAGAGTAGGTAGCGTAGAGAAAAAAGAAAAATGCAACTATTGTAAGAAGTTTATAGAAAGCTCTTTTCTCTGGCTTCAGGGTCTTTATCCTTTTACCTCCTATTATCCCTACCATCCCGCACATCAGAAAGAGATAGAGATATATAGCACTTATACCAAATATAAACAATCCATTGATAAGAAAACCTATAATACCAAGTGTTATTGCAGTGGAAAATATTCTGAATGGATGCCTGCTCCTGTGTATCTCTATACCTGTCTTTACCGTATAATATACAAGGAGGATAAATATCAGAAAGCCGATCAGACCTGTCTGTAAAAATACATCCACGTACTCGTTATGTGCACGATCAGCGTAGATAACATTATCTATGGGGTCCATTCTGGCAGATTCTATGACCTTATATCTTGAGAGATACTTTCCAGTTGTGTCAGGTCCATACCCAAAGAGAAATCTTATAGGATTTTTTATCATCTCATTCTTTACAGATATGAGAGATGTCTTTAGGATATAGAGTCTTCCCACCTCCGGTTCTGTCATAGCCTTTAGTCTTATCCTGAATGAATCGGTCAGCACAGCACCCCTATGGGGGATGACCCTTTCTATATATGGGAATGCAGAATAAACCATAACCATAATAAGAACAAGAACTATGATGCGTCTCTTATAAGGAGCATCTATCCTTCTTATATGGGGCAGTAGATATTTCAGATAAAGATATAGCCACAAGAAAAGGAGTAATGATATCACCAGCTTGATGGAGGTAGTTGTCGGTAGATACAGTAGCATAAGGATAAGGACCCCTGTAAAGATAAGATAGAAAATCACCTTTTTGTATACGGAGTATGGGGATTTTGGTTTTATAAATACTACCGGCATCAGGACGAGGAGCAGTAAGAATGTAAGCCATGAACTTCTAGTCCCCGATGCCAGTAGTATATAGAATATAAGACCGAAAAGGACAAAGAAGATGGTCCTCTCTATCCTATTTTCTGAGTAGATAGCTTCGAGCATAGTTAGGGGTATGACCATCACTGTATACTCACCGAGGAAATCTGCATTTCCCAGAGAAGATATGAGTCTCCCTTCTATACTCTCTATAGGGAATACATCGTATCCCAGGATCTGTTTGAAGCCTCTATAAATCACCAGTAACATTCCCAGGACAAATGCATACTTCAGTACTGGTAGCTTCTTACGGTCTATAAAAAGAAGAGTTACAGTAGCAAGGATAATAGGTAGCATAGATGATAATCCCAGATATCTTTCCCACTCTCCGTAGAAACTTACATACCTGTACTCCGATAGGGCGGTAGAAATTGCCATAGATGAGCCTAGAAGCCATATGTATCTTAGTAGCCTTGAATAATTTATACTGGAAATTCCCCTGTAGAATAGAAGAAAGAGAAAAAAGATACATACTATTATCCTTACAAATAATGTCTTGGGGAGCTCAAATGGATCAACAATCCTGGGGAAGAATATCCCGGGAGTGATCCCCAGAAGAAGAAATATCACAACATAGGATAAACCGCTATAGGATCTTGATCTCATTTAAGACTTTGGTTGTTTTGCTACTATTGAATCCTTTAGTACCTCTACTGTTACATTTTCGGCAAGTTTTACAATGGCGGTCTTATCTTTGACCTCAACTATAGTCCCAAAGAAGCCTCCCTCTGTAATGATCTTCATTCCCTTCTTCAGGCTATTTACAAATTCTCTGTGCTTTTTCTCCCGCTCTCTCTGAGGTCTTATAAGCATAAAATAGAATATCACAAAGAATATGATCCAAAATATCAGCGGATAGTATAGAGATTGTCCTTCTTGCATAATTATACACTCAACTCCTTCCTGTAATAATAAGCTATCTCTTCTCTAAGTTCTAGCAGATTTCCATCTTTTATGGCTGTCCTTATCCTTTCCATAAGGTGGAGGATGTAGTAGAGATTGTGAATAGTCGTGAGTCTTGGACCAAGCGCCTCTTCTGCCTTAAATAGATGTCTTATATATGCCCTTGAGTAGTTCCTGCAGGTGTAGCAGTTACATTCTTCATCTATTGGTCTGGAGTCACTGGTGAATTCCGCATTGGTTATTATGAGCCTCCCTTTACTTGTAAATACTCCCCCATGGCGGGCAAGCCTTGTTGGAAATATACAGTCAAACATATCTATCCCTCTTATTACTCCCTCTACCAGCGATAGAGGTGTCCCAACTCCCATAAGATATCTGGGTTTATCCTTTGGGGCACAGGGTATTATATACTCCAGGATATCGTACATCATCTCCTTTGGTTCTCCAACACTCAACCCACCTATGGCGATACCCTCTACCTCCATATTTGATACCCTTTCCAATGCCTCCATCCTCAGGTCGTTAAACATTCCCCCCTGCACTATACCAAACAGTGCCTGATCCTCTCTGGTCTTCGCCTTTATTGATCTTACAAGCCACCTTATGGTTCTATCCAGAGCTTCTCTTGCTTTCTCTTTGCTACTTGGATATGGTATACACTCATCTAAAGGCATAATGATGTCTGATCCGAGGTCTTCCTCTATCCTTATCACCTCTTCAGGAGTAAAGAAGAGTTCTTTCCCGTCCAGGTATGACTTGAATAGTATCCCGGCATCAGTTATCTTTACAAGCGGACTTAGACTCATTATCTGATATCCGCCACTATCTGTAAGTATAGGTCTATCCCAGTGCATAAACCTGTGTAATCCACCAAGATTTCTTATAAGCTCACTTCCAGGTCTTAGAGCCAGGTGGAATGCATTAGAGAGTATTATCCTTCCCCCACATTCCAGTACCTCTTCCGGTGTAAGAGTCTTGACCGTTGCCTGAGTACCAACTGGCATAAATACCGGAGTTTCAAAGGACCCATGGAGGGTTTCTACTATACCTATCCTTGCCAGCGTCTTATCGTCCTCTTTTATTACCCGAAATCTTATACCCATAGCTAATATAATAACATAGCATCTCCCAGGCTGTAAAACCTGTATCTCAGTCTTATTGCCTCTTTATAAGCTTTCATAATAAGTTCCCTGGTTCTGAATGCAGATACGAGTATTATAAGAGATGATTTTGGAAGGTGAAAATTGGTAACCAGTCTATCTATAACCTTAAACTTGTAGCCAGGATATATATAGAGGTCTGTCTTTCCCTTGTAACCCTTTACTCTTCCTTCTTCATCTGCTACTGACTCTAGTGTCCTCACTACTGTTGTTCCAACTGCTACAATCTTTCCCCCTCTTTCTCTTATCCTGTTTATCGCCTCTGCAGTCTCATCCGAAACCTCTATCTCCTCAGGGAGAACATAATGCTCCTCAATATTTTCTACCCTCACCGGTAAAAATGTCCCAGGTCCTACATGAAGTGTCACATAGAGTATCTCTATGCCCTTCTTCCTTATCTTCTCAAGAAGCTCTTCTGTAAAGTGAAGCCCGGCGGTGGGTGCAGCTACAGATCCATTTACCTGGGCGTAGATCGTCTGGTAATCCTCTGGCTTGATCTTTTTATGTATATATGGTGGAAGGGGTACCTCTCCAAGCTCATCCAGATAAGGCTCTACCGGCTCGTTAAACTCCAGGACCCTCCATCCCCCCTCTCTTACCTGTATTGTCCTGCATCTGAGTCCTCTATCGAATATAACTTCTGTGCCAAGGTGTAATCTCCTAGCAGGGTTTACCAGCGCTTCCCATACCTTATCAGATAGCTTCTTTGTCAGTAGGACCTCTATACTGGCTCCAGTTGTCTTAATCCCCCTCAATCTGTATGGCTTTACCCTTGTATTATTAAGAACCAGTGCATCTCCTGGTTCCAGATACTCCGGTAGATCATAGAAGTATCTGTGTTCCAGATTCCCATCTGGATATACCACCATCAATCTACAATGGTCTCTGGGATATACCGGCTCCTGTGCTATGAGTTCTTCAGGCAGATCGTAGTCAAAATCCTCTATACGCATCAATATTTACCCCCGGTAGGTAGTACGAAATTATTTCTCTGTAAGAGAATCCAAGCTCAGCCATCCTCTTCATCCCCCACTGGCATACACCTACCCCATGCCCATAACCTTTCCCCTTCACTATGACCTCTTTATCCCTTACCTCTATCCCTGTAATAGAAGTGCTTGGAAGGTTAAAGATGTTTCTGATCTTAGTTCCTTCTATCCCATTGAGCCTTAGTATTCTTCCAGAAGGGCTGTACTCTAGTTCCAACTCACTGTTCTTTATGACCTTATCCCAGTCCTCTCTTCTTATAACCCTTTCCCATCTAGACCAGGGGGAATCCTCACAGTACGGACAACCCAAACCGGTAAGATATGGAAGAGCTGGAATATTCCATACATTCCTTGCCGACTCTGTATGTCCTCCACAGGTAGAGTGAAAATATACATTGGCAATACTGTTTCCATAGAAGACAACCTCCCCCTTTGTAGAGTTCACTGCAGTAGTTGTTGTACTGTACTCCCAGCTCTTTCCTCTATAGACCTGTGAGTTCTGGGTATCCTCTATATCATAGTCTCTTCCAACACTACTCATAATACTTTTCAGTGCATATGTCCTGGCTAATACAGCCTGAGCCTTTAGTGCTTCCATAGGCCAGTAAAATGGTACTTCAGAAGGGACAACACTGTATAGATACTCTTCGAGTGGAAGAATGTTTATTCCAAGTAAGTTATTATTCCTGTTGAGTATCCTGAGCCCTCCTCTGTAGGCGATCCCATTTATAGCTATATTGTTACCGGTGACTTCTAGTACAGACCTATCTTCAAGAGTCAATACCTTTGTCTCTTGGTTCTTATCTGATATCTCCAGTATAAGTCTAGACCCGTCTAATTTGCCACTAATTCTGGAGAGACCATCAAGTCTATTCTGCTCACTATTTCTTATATAAAGTGTCAGAGTATCTCCTGATATGGAAAACTCTTTACCCTTATATATCAATACCCTTACAGGTATATCCAGAGCCAGTACAGAAGAGTCAGAAAAAAGAAACATCATAAGAGAAGCTATAAAAATATAAGAGAAATTTATCAGTTTTCTTCTCATTAATCTTATATATTCCAGACCTTACTATCCCTGACTGCCCTCTTTATAGCCAGTACAAGGAGTATAGAGATCAGTACACCGCTACCAGCCTGAAAGCAGTTTCCTGGAAGCTCTGCTATAGCCGGACCTATTCCATAGATAAAGACCTCCGTTATAAAATAACCAACTACCATCTCTATTCCAGCCAGGACAAGGAAGAAGACCCTTAACGGCATCTTCTGAGCTCTATACGCCAGAGTCCCCGCTATCAAGCCCTCCAGTCCTTTTATTATGAACGTAAACGGAGCCCAGTGTGTATATCCCAGTATTATGTCAGCCAGTGCCGAACCAATTCCACCAGCTAGGGCTCCTACCTTAGCCCCAAAGAGCATCGCTATGGTAAGGACCAGCGCATCCCCCATATTTATATAACCTTTTGTCTGGGGCACAGGTATCTGAATAATCATTGTTCCTGCACAAACTATAGCAGACCCTATCCCTATATAGGCAATCGTCTTTACTAGACTTTTCATCTATCCATCCTCCAAAGTAGTTCTTTTTGTCCTTTATATATTATAATATACCCTATGGAATACTTAAAGACTGGAAAGATAAAGACAGAGATCCTTGCTAGACTATTGAATCTGTATAGAGGTAAGACCGACCCCAGTGTAGTCCTGGGTCCTTCTATAGGGGAAGATTCAGCTATAATATCTCTTTCGGGGAAATTCTTGGTGGCAAAGACCGATCCAATTACTTTTGTTACTGAAGACATTGGCTGGTATGTTGTAAATGTCAATGCAAATGATATATTAACCAGAGGGGCTACCCCTAGGTGGTTTATGGCAACGATACTTTTGCCAGAGAAAAAAACCACCGAGGATATGGTCGAGAAGATATTCTCCCAGATCTCTTCAGCCTGTGAAGAACTGAATATAGCACTTGTTGGAGGTCATACAGAAGTTACAGTTGGTCTGGATAGACCGATAGTTGTTGGCTGTATGTTGGGAGAGGTCTATGGAGATAGAATTATCTCTACCGCCAATGCCAAGATAGGAGACTCTATAGTTATAACAAAGGGTATAGCGGTGGAGGGCACAGCTATTATAGCCAAGGAAAAACAAAGGGAACTCTTGGAAAAGGGTTATGATATCTCATTTATAGAAAGGTGTAAGAATTTTCTCTATGATCCGGGCATAAGCGTATACAGGGAGGTGGATTTAGGAAAGTCTCTAGATATACATTCTATGCATGATCCCACTGAAGGTGGCTTGAGTATGGGTATATACGAGATCTGTATGGCTTCCGGTACCGGTGCCTTGATCTATCGGTCGGAGATCCCTGTATTCGAGGAGACATTAATTCTCAGTAGAGAATATGGGATAGATCCCCTGGGTCTTATAACCTCAGGGACACTGCTTATAGTCTTACCAAAAGAAGAGGCAGAAAAGCTTATAAAGATATACGGTGATAACGGTATAAGGGCGAGGATCATAGGAGAGATAAAGCCGAAGGACTTCGGTATAAAGATACTATCGAATGGAAAGATGGAAGACTTGAGAGCAAAAGAGGATGACGAGATCATAAAGATCTTCTGATCCTCTTCATTTATATAGGTAATTATAAAGTAATATTCCAGTTGCACAGATGAAGGATGGAACGACTTAAACTTACCAGTATTTTTTATATCAGAGCCTTGATCCTGCTCAATATCTCTTTTAGAGGGGGACAGTCGAACCAATTTCTTCCAGTTAATTCATTCGCATATGCCTTGTAAACTAAAGAGATAGCGTCTGCCAGTTCTTTCGGAAGAGGCTCAGGTGAACTTTTTACCAGTGTCTTCCAGTTAATTTTATCCTGTTTTTTGGCAGATTCTACATCGCTATACCAGGAAGTCTTACGATAGTATATCCTGGCGATCTCCTTACTTACAGGGATTCCACTGTAAGTAAATCTGCACTCATCCAGAGTCCCAAGTGCGTCGACAAGTATAAGATTTCTCTCCTCGTCAAATCCGAACTCTACCTTTCCATCCTCATTGAATAAACCAAGTTTCTCAGCCTCTTCAGTAATAAGTTTATTTACCACCAACGTTATCCGTTTTATCTCTTCCATCTCCTCTTCGCTCAAATTACAGATTCTCCTTGCCTCCTCCCAACTTATATATCTATCTGTGGTCTCAAGCTTCGTCGATACATCGAGTATCGGCTTATCCAAAACCTGTCCGGGAACCGGCATCTTCTCTAAACCTATCTCCTCCAGTTTTAAACTACCATCTTTTAGTCTTCTGAAAACCGAAGAACCCTCCGGTAGAGAATTACGGTATATTACCTCTAGAGGTATGAGAAAGTTCCCCCTCTCTTTTTGATATACAGAATAATCATAAGCATCTCCGCAGATGGCAGGTTTTATCACTCTAAGAAGTTTAAATTCCATAATGTTCTGAGGAGACTCCAGTTCTTTCAAGCTTTTTACTGCCCCATCCTCCACCACTCCTAAATAATGGGTTTTTATACCTAATTCTCCAAGTTTTTCAAAGAAATAAGCAGAAGAGATACAGATTGCCTTACCCTTTTCGGTAATATGATCAGGCATCTCTCCCCAGTCAAATACTGAATACCTGTCTGAAAAGACAAAACGTCCCAATCCTGGCTTATTATTCTGTGCCTCTTCAAGAATCAATAGATCCTTTACACTGCCCACTTATATCACCCCACAAAATAGATCTCAATCTTCTACTATAAAACTTTCTGACTCTATAAAGCTAACATAGTCAGAGACTTTTCCACCAGAAAGACAGCAATCTATAATCTTTTTTCCTAGAGGCATCAAGTCAGGGTCCTTATAGTATAATTCCAGCTGTCTTCTAAAGAACTGATATAACATATCAGCACCTGTATCATAAGCTTCAACTCCTACTTCTGGTTGAAGCTCTGGCTTTAATAGGAACTTTTCAATCTCAACTCCTTCAATAATAAGTTTATTAAGTGAAAATCCCAGTAATGAGCATCTAGATTCAGAAATTTCTTCACTGGTAAATTTAACTCCACCTTTTCTTGCCAGATATTCACGCATAATCCACTGCGGATTGAAACCAACCTTCCATGCTCCTATATACTGATTAGGGCATAAAACATAGTGGACTTTTTTGCACTGAGTTATCTGTTTTAATAAAAGATTAGCATGATTAATCCTTTTCCCTGTGGCAAAGGGCCAATAAGACCCTACCCCTTCAGATGCAATGCCCTCTTGGGTAACAATACTCGGGTTTTCGTGTCCCCTAGGAGATACAAGTCGCCATAACCAGGCAAGAGCTGGTGGTAAAATATGGAAAAGGCCTATAATTCCATAGGTTGGCTTATCCTTTGTACAGGGAGGGGTTCTAACACCAAAGCTTCTTACATGTATAGGTACTGTTTTACTCAGAATATTTGGTACTATGTCTCTTGGCAGTATAAACCTTGGATTCGGACAGGGAACTCCCGGAGAATCTTCGGTATGTTCCCATAGTAAGGCGGTACTGTAAGGTGGAGCGTCTATGTTTAAAAACAATAAAGGTTTTTGGGGATGTATAGATAAGGATTCTAAATCGGGGTCTGTTCCGTAGCATTTTATGTGGTTAACTCTAACAAACCAACCCATTTCAGCGTCTTTTGCATAGAGATAACCGTCATCTCGTTGAATAGATGGATGACAGGAGACCATATCATCTGCTACCGGCTTAAGTACACATCCCTTTGGTAAAACTAGCGATATTACCTCTTTAGTTAAGATGTTTTCTGCTAATTTGATAGTACCATCCCACTCCCTGAGTATATGTTCATGCGTTTCACTCTTACCTCCACCGCTGGCACCTTCATGCATTAAGTTGAGTTTATTACCATACGGAGTAATGACCTGGACTACTGCAGCATGAGCTGTGACCCATCCTTCTTTTTCTCCAAAATCTAGAAGGGCAGAATACACTCCTTTCTTAGCACTTGGTCCTGGATATAGATTGTAGCTGAATATCTCGTGAAGATTTTCAGAGCGATAATGAACTACCACCTGTTTTCCATTAAAATGCGTATGCCTGAATGGAGGAGCAACATATATTATGCACCTTATAAGAGCTTTATCCTTTATATTTTTTATATCAACTATACCCTGTAACATCGCAAGTGCCCAGCAGAAGAATCCAGCGTTAGAAGGGGCTATAGCCATTCCATATATATTATCTAATTGTCCTGGCTTAAAAAAGAAGACAGCCAGTTCCTGTTTCTTCAACCATTCAAAAGTCTCTTTTCTCAGTTCACTAAAGTCTTTTCCATATCTTTGACAATAAGTTTCTTTATCAGTTGGAAGGTCATCTCCAATTACCATACTATCAGGGTCTCTTCTTCTCATATATGCTTCTGTATAGTTTACAGATATGCCATTTTTCACTTTGCAGACAACCGCTTCACAGTACTCCCCTTTACCAGGAACATCATATACTACTTTCTTAGATCCGTTTTCAGCATCTTTTAATGCTAAATCAAATAGCTCCTCCTGAGTATTGGCTAGTATTACTTTACTTTCCATTAATATACTTCTTACATATTCTGGAAGTATAACCTTATCTAACCAACCAGTCAACGTTATTTCCCTCCTTTGCTGACTTATATAACTGTTGAACTTTACCAATATTTATGAACCTACTGATAGAATTATTTTTATTTATATATTGAAGAGATATTCTAAAGTGTTCGAAGAATCTTGTCAAGTAAATGGCAGAAAAATCTATAGAGTCGGAAATATTGAATTTTCTTAAGTCCTCAGCTCTTCCTCTATTATTGATACCATAACATCTACAAGTTTCGGATCAAACTGTGTGCCGCTACACCTCTTTAGTTCTTCTATTGCCTCTTCAGGAGTTAGAGCCCTTTTGTATGGTCTTTCACTTGTCATAGCCTCAAAGGCATCGGCTATCCCAAGTATCCTTGAGCCAAGAAGGATATCATCATCGGACAGTCCATCTGGATAGCCCTTTCCATCCCACCTCTCATGGTGATGCCTTATGATTTTGGCTATCTCCCTAAGTTCCTCTATCTCTGACACAAGCTCCTCACTCTTTACTGGGTGTATCTTTACAAGATTGTACTCTTCCTCTGTATATCTACCCGGTTTATTCAATACATCCTGAGGGACAAATATCTTTCCTATGTCGTGCAGATACCCTGCCCAGTATATCTTCCTTGCTGTCTCAATGTCAAGATTCAATCTCTCTGCTATCTCTAATGCGTACCTTGCCACCCTCTCAGAATGTCCACGTGTATATTTATCATAATACTCCAGAGCCTTTGTAAGAGTTATAACAAGATTATTAAGTATTATTCCCTCTTTCCTTGC
>CAZZLK010000047.1:0-4814 GCA_964655195.1 uncultured bacterium | reverse complement strand
AAGGTGCCAGGAGGTAAATGATGATAGAGAAGAAAACTGCTATAGTGACAGGGGGGGCAAGAGGGATCGGGAATGCTATCGCCCAACAGCTGGCTAAGGACGAGTTTGCAGTTGTCGTCTTTGATATCATTCCTCCAGAAGAAGTTAAAGAAAACCTGGAGACATTTAAGAGCTATAACATTCCATTCCTCTATGTTCAGGGGAATCTGGCAGATGCCAGTGACAGGAAAAGACTGGTAGAAACTGTAATCAGGGAATTTGGCAGGATTGATGTACTTGTAAACAATGCTGGAGTTGCCCCAAAGGAGAGAAGAGATATCCTGGAGATGACTGAGGAGAGTTTTGACTTTGTAATAGGCATAAACTTAAAGGGAACACTGTTTCTTACCCAGCTGGTTGCCAGAGAGATGATAAGACTTGTTGAATCCGGAGCTAATATCTCTCCAGTTATCATAAATATATCTTCCATCTCTGCATATACATCCTCCACTAACAGGGCAGAGTACTGCATATCAAAGGCTGGAGTAAGTATGCTGACAAAACTTTTTGCCGATAGACTTGCAAGCTATGGCATATACGTTTATGAGATCAGACCCGGAATTATCCTAACAGATATGACCAGTGTGGTTAAAGAGAAGTATGACAGACTGATCGCAGAAGGGATTACTCTGATAAAGAGATGGGGATATCCACAGGATATAGCCAATGCGGTCTCTATACTCTGTTCTGGGAAACTGACCTACTCTACCGGAGAAGTGATTAATGTAGATGGTGGATTCCATATAAGGAGATTATAAGGAGGATTGGACTATGGAGTACACTCAGGTTCAGATCAATGGGATTAATTTAGATGTATATTCGTTGAATACTGTGGTTGTTGGGTCTGGTGCGGCAGGGCTTAACTCTGCTGATAGACTCTACTCTTTTGGGCAGAGAGATATCGCAATTGTAACTGAAGGATTGACGAAGGGAACATCGAGGAATACGGGTTCTGATAAACAGACATATTATAAGCTTACCGTTGCTGGAGCAAGCCCCGATTCTGTCTATGAAATGGCAGAGACGCTATTCCAGGGTGGATGTATGCACGGAGACATAGCCCTTGTTGAATCCGCCCTTTCTGCCAGATGTTTCTTTAGACTGGTAGAGTTAGGAGTCCCTTTTCCCCACAATACATACGGGGAATACGTTGGTTATAAAACAGACCATGATCCAAGACAGCGGGCTACCTCCAGCGGACCGCTTACATCAAAGTACATTACAGAAAAACTTCAGGCAGAGGTTGAGAGAAAGGGGATAAAGATATTCGATGGATATCAGGTGATTGGTGTCCTTACAGATAGAGCCAGAACGAAGAGTATTGGATTATTGGCTTTAAATCTAAACGAGCTGGAAAACCCTGATAAGAGATATGTCCTCTTTAACTGTACAAATATTGTCTATGCAACTGGTGGACCTGCAGGTATGTATAAGTCCTCAGTATACCCTGAGAGCCAGACTGGTTCTACAGGGATTGCCCTTGAGGCAGGAGCCAGGGCAAGAAATGTTACCGAATCACAATTTGGTATAGCATCGATAAAATTCAGATGGAATCTCTCAGGGACATATCAGCAGGTACTTCCAAGGTACATCTCAACAGATAGAGACGGTAATGATGAGAGAGAATTTCTGTTGGATTACTTTAAAGACCCGAGAAAGATGCTCACTGCCATATTCTTAAAGGGATATCAATGGCCATTTGACCCTAGAAAGATAAAAAACTATGGGTCCTCCCTGATAGATATACTTGTATACTATGAAACGGTTATAAAGGGGAGAAGGGTCTTCCTGGATTTTACAAGAAATCCTCTCGGGGAAAAGTTCAGTTTTGAACTCCTGGAAAGAGAAGCATATGATTATCTTGCTAAGTCTAAAGCCCTCTTCGGTACACCGATAGAGAGACTGGCACATATGAATCAACCAGCCATAGACCTTTACAAAGATCACGGGATAGATCTGACAAAAGAATATCTTGAGATTGCCGTATGTAACCAACATAATAATGGCGGTTTGGCTGGAGACATATGGTGGGAGAGCAACCTCAAGCACTTCTTCCCGGTTGGAGAGGTGAATGGGTCCCATGGGGTCTACAGACCTGGAGGAAGCGCCTTAAACTCAGGTCAGGTAGGCAGTACCAGAGCTGCTGAGTATATCTCTGCCTGCTACAGGGAAGAGCCGATGACGGTCGAGGAGTTCGTGGCAATGGCAGAAGAGCAGATAATCAAAAAGATAGAAATGGGTAGAAGATTCTTAGCCAATATGAGTCAGAACAGTAATGTATCGGAGATACGGAGAAAGATAGGGGAACGGATGGACAGAGATGGAGGAATAATAAGGTCGTTAGAATCTGCATACAGGTCTGCAAAAGAAGCCAGAGACGATCTTAAAACGATAGTTGAGAAGACAAGGATATCCTCCATCAAAGAGCTACCATATGCTTATCAGAACTATGACCTTCTTATAACTCAGTATGTCTATCTCTCAGCTATTGCAAATTATATAGAGAAGGGTGGAAAAAGTAGAGGTTCCTATCTGGTCTATGATAGTAATGGGGAACTGCCGCTACCGGGATTACCTGAGGTCTTCAGATTCTCTCTGGATGAAGGGAGATTTTCGAAGACGATCCAGGAAGTGATATATGAGGATGGTGAGTGTCACTTTGAATGGGTACCGGTGAGACCTATCCCTAAGGGCGACGACTGGTTTGAGAATGTCTGGAATGACTACAGAAAGGGAGCGATATTTAAAAAGGAGTAAGCTATGGATAAAATCTCTGTTGTACTGGTAGCAATAGGTGGTTATGGGAATAACTATGTGAGGGCTATATTAAATGAGGGGGATATGTACGGTGTAGAGATCACCGGAGCAGTAGATCCGTATCCAGAGAAATGTACGCACCTTGAGGAGCTGAAAAAAAGGGGAGTTCCAATATACTCTGATCTGGAAGAATTCTATAAGACACAGAAGGCTGATCTGGCTGTCATATCATCACCGATTCATTTCCACTGTAAACAGACAAAAATTGCACTGGAAAATGGAAGTAATGTCCTCTGTGAGAAACCAGCATCGGCAACTGTGCAGGAGGTACAGGAGATGATATCTACCAGAGACAGAACTGGACTCAAAGTAGCTATTGGATTCCAATGGGCGTACGATCCAGCTTATATGGAATTAAAAGAGGATGTCTTAAAAGGGATGTTCGGAAGACCTAAAAGGCTCAAGACACTCGTCCTCTGGCCAAGGAATATGGCTTACTATAGACGCTCAAGCTGGGCTGGAAGAAAGAAGGACGAAAAGGGGAACTGGATACTTGATAGTGTAGCCAATAATGCTACCGCACACTTCTTACACAATATGCTACACCTTTTGGGGAAGGGCATAGAGAAAAGTACAAAGCCTGTAGAGGTAACGGCTGAATTATACAGGGCTAACCCGATTGAGAACTTTGATACTTCCGGTATCAGAATCCTGACAGAAAACGGGGCAGAGATACTCTTTTATGCCTCCCATGCTGTAAAGAATCTGTTCGGTCCCATATTTACATATGAGTTTGAATCCGCTATAGTGGCTTATAATGACCCGGCAATTCCAGAAAGTACCAACAAAATGGTTGCCAGATTTAAGAATGGGAACATCAAAGAATATGGTTCTCCAGATCATGGGAGTATAAGGAAACTCTGGAAGACCATAGATGCAATCAGGGGTAAGGATATTATATACTGCCCGCTTGAATCTGCAGTGGCTCATACACTTGCCATCAATGGAGCTCAGGAATCTATGCCAGAGATAGTAGAATTCCCTGAGAAGATGATAAAAAGAGAGGGAGAACCAGTATTAAACTGGGTAGAAGGACTTGAAGAGATACTCAAATACTGCTATAGAGAGGAAGTTCTACCATCAGAGGCTGGTATGAACTGGGCAAAACCCGGAAAGAAAATATCGATGATAGGGTATACACACTTTCCAAGTAAGAGCTGACCTTTTCAGGGCAGGCGGATTCGCCTGCCCTTATATCTTTCCTGCCTATTGTCTTTATTTACTTAGATTTTCTTCTCTCATCCTGTCTCTTTTCTGCCCTGGTTATATAGTCCCTGTATGTTATCAGATTAAACTCCTTTATTATATCCTCTAATCTTATATTCTCAGTTAGAGGCTCAACTGTGAAGAGGGCTTCATCCTCAAAGGATTCTATTTTAACCTTATCCCCATACTTCTTCCAGATCTCTAAAGGTTTATCCTGCTGGAAATCCCAGTGGAATACCCCTGTATCAAGCTCTATCCTATCCCAAACCCAATAGGAAAATCTGTCTGTCTTTATCCTCCATCTTCCAACATTATCTATAATCCCGGACTTCAGTCGCCATACAGAGGCAACAATAAAGACATTGAACAGCATTGAAATGGAGTTTAAGATCCTTCCTCCAGGATAGGCTGATGAGAATATGATCAACCTGGCACCATCATCAACCTGATATCTCCAGTAAGAATACCAGTTAGCATCAAAACATATCTGACAACCAATCTTACCAAATTCCGTCTCCACAGATCTCTGGTCTATCTCCCCAGGAGAAACCCCATCTTCCATCTCCGGTTCAGTAGGGTGTATCTTGTCATATTTGCCGATTAGCTCTCCCTTGCGATTGAAGATAAGTAAAGAATTGTATATCTTTTCTCCTCTTCTATCATATGTAGAACCGGCAAGATATATACTGTATCTTCTTGCAAGGCTAGACATAAATTGTTTCATCTTCTCTGTGTCTTTAACATCCATCGCC
>CAZZLK010000046.1:0-6310 GCA_964655195.1 uncultured bacterium | reverse complement strand
TATCCCAAACTTATTACCAGTAGCATTTAAACGGTCTCTATCTATATCACATATAGCGACTATCTCAACGTCACTAAAAGAAGTCAAAGACGGGTAATGAACCCTGTTTGCCATAATTCCACAACCTATAAAGGCGATTCTAACTTTCTCCATAAGACATCTCCTATTCAAATAATGATCTGGCAAATTTAATATCTTCGGCTATAAGTCTATTTACCTGATCATGTGCACTGTACTCTGCGGTCAGGCATATAACTCCAGAATAGTTTCTCTTTTTAAGATAATTAGCTACTCTCCTCCAGCTTGCCAGCCCCTGTCTTCCATTGGTCCAGTATACTTCCCATTCAGCCTCTTCTGCCTCTGGACCTGTCTTCCTCTTCCAGTAGCCATTCTTTAGATTGACCATAAGAAGATGTGACCATACTATATCCAGCCCCATCTCTGGCTCTTCTCCAGAAAGAGCATTGTGCGCTGCATCCCAGATCACCCCTATAAATCTCGGATCGAATTTCTCTACTAATCTCATAAGTCCTGCCGAGTTTGGAGATACAAACTTCCCACAGTGATTCTGTACACCAACCTTTACATTGTACTTCTCACAGAGAGGCAAAAGACTCTCCAGGTCCTCTCTTGCCCTTTTCTCTGAGGCTAGATAACCATCTTCTCCAACTCTATACATCACTCTTATTATTGGTACTCCTGCCTCCTGACAGGCGATAAATGTAGCCTCGTCTGTTGGACCTGCTATACTTGCTATCTCTATACCAAACTCTTTAAGTTCTTTGGCTAATCTGGGTAGCCCCTCTCTTACATTCTCAGGCTCCACCTGATATCCTGGTCTGACTGGAAATTCTATCGCATCGAACCCCAGACCACTGATAAATTCCCCCAGTTCCTTTACAGGCATCTTTTGCCATGGCTTTGTAAATACTGAGAAGATATATCTCTTTTCCATCTTTATCCCTCCTATGCTATCCTTGGTAACATCTCTTTAGTAACTTCATAATCCATAGTACCCTGTGTAATGAACTTATATATCTGCTCTATAATGTATCTTCCCTGTCTCCACCTATCAGTTATTGAATTACCCCCTGCTATATGAGGTGTAAGTATTACATTGGGTAATATCCTTAAGGGGCTATTGATCTCTGGTGGCTCAGGGTCTGTAACATCTAGACAGGCGAAGATATCTCCCCTAGCTAATCTCTCTATGAGTGCAGATTCATCTATTAAAGAACCTCTGGCAGTATTGATAAGTATAGCTCCAGGCTTCAATAGTTTTATGTTCTCCCTGTTTATCATATGGTATGTCTCAGGGATGCTTGGGGCATGTAGGGATACAACATCTGATCTCGCCATAAGTTCTTCCAGTGATACCAGCTTTACTCCTAGTCTCTCGGCTTCCTCTAGAGAAACATATGGATCATACAAGAGGATTTCTACCTGAAAATTCTTCAATAGTCTTATTACGTTTCTACCTACATGGCTTGCAGATACGATACCAACTGTAACATTGTAAAGAGACCTGGATTTGACTATCTCTTCCTCTAATTTCCAGAAACCTCTATGGGTAAGTTCATTGAATTGGAATACCCTCTTTAAAGCTATTATCATAAGCCCAAGCGTCATCTCTGCCACCGCAACTGCTATTGCTGGGGCGGCACTTGTAACCCTGACTCCCTTTTCCCAGACATAATCGGTTACTATAGGTTTTACAGAACCTGCGGAGTGTGCAATAAGTTTTAGTCTGTCTGCATTATCCAAGACCTCCTTGGTAAAAGGTGGTGTTCCCCAGCATGAGATACAGATATCTACTCCTTTTATATTATCCCTGATGAATGCCTCATCTACCTTTTCAGGAAGAGAACTGATTTCGTTAACATCCACAAATGTCTTGAAGAATTCAAAATCCTCTCTTCTGAAAATCTGCTCTCCCAGATTTCTATGCATTGCCAGTAAAACTTTTGGTTTGGTAGACATAAAAGCTCACTCCCTTCAAGATCTGTTAATTATTCCTTGGTTAATTGGAAAATTTAATGGTCCCTCTAGACAGAGTGTCAGATATTTAGTAATATCTAGAGGGACCATTGTAATTACTGTTTTATAAAGAACTGTTCAGGATACAAAGGTTGACGATGATAGAAATTCTGCAAACCAGTTATTTTTCTAGGAGTATTCCTAAAGTTTTTCTTTATTATATGAGCCCCCCCTGGATAAGTAGTGATTGGTATTATCCATAAGTTTTCATTAAGAGTTCTAATGATCTCCGTAACTAATTTCCTTCTTGTCTCGATATTAAGAGCTTCTAGCATAGCTCTTTGAAGAGTTACAAGCTTTTTATATACTGGAGTAGGTTCTTCTCCTTCTTTACCTCCAGAAACTGCCCATCTATACCATAGAGGAGCCCAGTATGTAGCACCTATAGAGATAGGTAGAAAGTTCCAATTTAGTATCGGATGCCATGGTCCAGAGATATTAATTGCCACAATCTGATGTTCATTAGCAGATGTTCTTGTGGCGAGCAATGAACCTGACTCAAGCTTTAAAGCCACCTTAATCCCAACATTACTTAGATATTTAGCTATTAATTCTGGAGTATCACCCTGATAAGAACCTGGTGGATGTCGATATTCTATTATTATCGCTACAGGAGTTCCATCTGGAAAGAGTCTAAAGCCATCTTTGTCTCTTTTAGTAAGACCTATCTGATCTAATAATTGATTAGCTTTCTTAGGATCATATTCCACATTTTTTAATGCAGACTTAAGCTGTTCTGGTGAATAATACGGAGAACTCTCAGGCATAACTAGTAATCTCTTTTCACTCTGTCCAGCATAAAGAATTTTACTTATAGCCTCTCTATCAACTGCGAGAGATAAAGCTAATCTAAATCTCTTATCACGGAAAAGACCGCGAAGTTTAGAATCTTTAACATTCTGGTTAATAAACAGTGCTACAGCAGTGATACCATCTACTGTATACCCAGTTGCCACATCATATCCTCCCTTTTCTGCATTTTCTAATAAGACTGGGAAGTCATTTAATCCACCTATAAAGTGGCATCCCCAATCTGTTCCTCCGGACAATGCTTTCATAAGAGCAACATTCGCATCGGAGACTATCTCAAGAGCTATACGGTCAATATAAGGTAATTGATTACCTGCTGGGTCTATCTTAAAGTAATAGGGATTCCGTTCCATAATCTGAACCATCTGACCAGGTTTTGTTTTAAGTTGCCAAGGAACCATAACGGGAAGATCAGGATTTACTCTGTAATCTGATTTATTTAAGAATAGTCGATTCCATGCAGAAAAACCTTCAGCCTTTAACAATTTATTAAGTTCTTCTACTGAGGTATACTTGGGATGAAACTGCTTTAAATAATGTTTAGGACTCATCACCATAGGTTCACTAATATTAGAGTACAAAGTTTCAAAAAAGATAGGATTAGGGTTACGGAATGTAAATTTAACAGTATACCGATCTATTTTTTCTACCTTTCCCACACCATCTTTACTCTGGAACCACTGAGGTATTACAGGAGTAAGTTCTTTGTTAAGAAGTATATCCTCATACCAGAATACTATGTCATCTGCAGTAAAAGGTTCTCCATCTGACCATCTTACCCCTTTTCTAAGATTGACTATATAAACTTTGGCATCCTTAGATATCTGCCAGCTTACTGCTAGATTAGGACGAACTACAGGCTGCCCTTTTTCTCCTCTAGCAGTTGGATCATCAAATCTAAGAAGTAGTTCATGACGAAGTTGATAAATATGATAATTAATAGGTTCAGCTATATGCCATGTACCTCCATATTGTCCTATTTCTTCATAAGGCTCCACCACCAGAGGTTTTTCTGGAAGCCTCTTCTCTATTGGGAGGAGCTTTCCCTGTTTAACTAAATCTGCTAACATCGGTGCTTCATTGAATTTGCTTATCTTCTTACCAGTTAATTTCTCGTACTCATCCAGTTCATATTGTCCGATAGCCAACTTTTTCTGTCCATAAGCTACAGGTATAACTTCAATAACTAGAACTGTACATAAAACTAACATTATTAAGCTTTTAAAAATTCTTCTCATTTTTGATCTCCTCCTTCCAAGATTTTGGGGGTTCATACAAATTCTTTAAATTATCTAAATCAAATATTTTTAGTTTTATTCATATTTTAGTTGACCTGCATCTCTCACCTCCCCGCTTAAACTTCTGCAGGATTCCCTTATAATTAGCTCAGGTTTTAGTACGATATTTTCTGGGTCTTCTGGTACTTCATTCTTGCCCCTTATTCTCCTTATAAGGCACTCAGTAGCTATGGAACCTATCATATATGAATCTTGGCTTACCACTGTTAGAAACGGATTCGCTACTGAAATGTCTTCTACCTCATCAAATGAAACCACCGAAATATCATCAGGGATCTTTAATCCTAACTCCCTAATCGCCTTAAGAATCCCCACGGTTATCAGTCTATTCCCTCCGAATATAGCTGTAGGGGGATTATCTATCTTTAGAAGATCTATAGTATTCTTATATCCATCTTCTCTGCTATATTTTTCTCCCCATCTGATAAGAGATTCATCTATAGGTATATGTGCCTCATTTAGAGCCTTCTTATAACCATCTACCCTCTCTACTGCTGTGGATATCCTCCTAGGTCCAACTATAATCCCTATCCTCCTGTGTCCAAGATTAATCAGGTATCTCGTTAACTCATAAGCTCCATCCACACTGTCACTGTAAACACAATCTACTTTTAACTCCCTAATATGTCTATCTATTAAAACTACCGGTATATTCTTTGATATTATTCTTTCTATATTGTTCTTCCTACTACAGTCAGCTGGACTTAAAATAATACCTTCCACCCTTTTCCTCAGCAGAAGTTCGATATATTTCTCTTCTTTTTCTACATCCTCATCTGTATTACAGAGGATAATATTGAATCCGTTCTTTATAGCGGTATCTTCTACTCCCCTAGCGATTGTTGTGAAGAATGGATTGGTAATATCTGAGACTATAAGTCCTAAAACATGAGTCTTCTTAGTGATTAATCCATGAGCCAGAGCATTAGGTACATAGCCAAGCTCTTCCATTGCGCGTTCTACTTTTTCCCTGGTCTCTTGGCTTACATATCTGCTATTATTTATCACTCTGGAGACTGTCATTACAGATACCCCAGCCTTTTCTGCAACATCTTTTATTGTAGCCATCGCCCTATCCTATATGTTAACATTAACAATACTCGTTAAGAGTATACACTAACTGGATTCCCCTTGTCAAGAGGAAGTTGAAAATTCCCTATAGCAATTGACAAGATAATGCTAATTTAGTATATTAGTATTATCTCAAGAACAAAAAATCAAAATTGGAGGTGGAACGATGAATAGAGTGTGGAAAAGGGTAGTTGGGCTGTTGGTAACAGTGATGCTTATCTCTATGCCACTTTTTACCAACGCCCAGACGGTCAATGTGAACAAGGATGGCTGGTTGGATGAGGTGGTCTTCTTCCCCGAGAAGGATCTGGCTAAAGCCATCGATATGATGACTAAGGGGGATATGGATGTCTTCTTCAAGGACATTGATGATCCGGTTCTGTTCAGGAGGATCAAGGAGAATCCACAGCTTGCCTACTCGATGTCTTTTGGGCTCTATAATGAATTGACATTCAATCCTGTAGGACCGGAGTACAAAGATGGTAGATTGAATCCATTCAGTAATGCCAGAATAAGAGAGGCAATGAATCTCGTTATAGACAGGCAATACATCGTAGATGAGATAATGGGTGGACTTGCCACACCCAAGTTTGTACCCCTAAGTAAGGGCTTCCCCGAATATGAGAGGTATAAATCTACTATATCCACAATAGAGACAACCTATAAGTACAGTTTTGCCAGAGGACAGAAGATTATATCAGACGAACTCAAAAAGATGGGGGCAGAATTAAAAGGTGGTAAGTGGTACTATAAAGGAAAACCGGTCACAGTAAAATTTATCATAAGGACTGAAGATAGGAGAAAGGCTATAGGAGATTACATCTCCGGTCAGCTAGAGAAACTGGGGTTCACTGTAGAAAGGATGTATAAGACATCAAGAGAAGCTTCTCCTCTTTGGATGAGAGGAGATCCTGCAGAAGGACAGTGGGACCTATATACCGGTGGCTGGATCACTACCGTAGTTGCAAGAGATAATGCAGATAACTTCCAATTCTTCTATCTACCCGATTCAAGTATGTCTTTCTCTCCTCTATGGAAGGCTTATAAACCCACCAAAGAATTTAGAGACCTCGGTAATAAGCTTGCTAATAGAG
>CAZZLK010000045.1:0-10031 GCA_964655195.1 uncultured bacterium | reverse complement strand
TTTAGAAAAGGAATTTATTAATAACCTCTCTGTCGAGGAGAAGGAGAAATTATTCCCCAGTGGCATCACAGATACGATTGCCATAGAACTAAAAGAATTCTTTGATGCAGTACTGGGACTAGGAGAAATAGAAACAACAGGGCTGGTTGGTTTAAAGGATGAGGCGATATGTATGGCTGTCTATGAATCTTCCCTTTTAAATCTCCCGGTGAAGATAAGAGATATAGAAGAATGTAGGATAGAAAACTACCAGAATCAGCTGATGGGAGGATAAAATCGAGAGGTTTGAGCTTAGGGGAGTAAGACCACTTGTAATTAAAACATAATGTGATAAAATTTTAATGTAAGAAATCTTAAGAAGGGAGATGAGAGTCTAGAAGAGGGAAAGTTTTAAAATAAGTAACAGTAATCTTTAAAAGTCCAGTTAACCTAGAATTATGGGTAGGTTTCATTAAGAAGTAAAGATAAAAATTAAGGAGGAGGTATCTAGATTATGAGAAAGTATTTAATATTATTGGTTGTATTGAGTCTAGTATTTAGTATCTTCAGTTTTAAGAGTATTTCTTTTGCTCAGAAAAAGTATAAAGAATCTCCAATGTTAGCTGAGCTAGTAAAAGCTGGGAAGCTCCCACCAGTAGAAGAAAGACTACCTAAGAACCCATTTGTAGTTGGTCCCGGGGTATTGATTCCAGAGAAAGACCTCAAATGGGAAGTAGGAGAATATGGCGGAACTTTAAGGATGTTTTGGACTGGTACAGAAGGTGGAGGAGATTATATCATCCTATTATGTGAACCCTTGTTATGTGCCCCAGGTATTGGTGATACAGGTATAAGGGGAAATATTATAGAAGACTTTAAGGTCACCAACAACAATAGGGTATTTACCTTTAAAATCCGTGAAGGACTTAAGTGGTCTGATGGACATCCAGTAACTACAGAAGATGTACGTTTTGCTTATGAAGATGTTTTACTAAATGATAAACTCACTCCTGTTTTCCCAACCACTTTCCGAAGTGGTGGAGCTCCAGATGGAGAGCCTATGAAATTAGAGATCTTAGATAAATATACTTTTAGAATTACTTTTAAAGGTAGATATGGTTCCTTCTTAAGGATGTTAGCTATAGAGGCATGGGCAGGACATGGAGATTTGCTCAAACCTGCTCACTATTTAAAACAATTCCATCCTAAATATACTCCAATGGAGAAGCTGGAACCACTAATTAAGAAAGAGGGATTTGGACCAGGTGAGTGGTGGAGATTATTCAGTGCAAAGGACTTCTCATCACATTGGAGACAGTCAAACCCTAATGCCGTAGGTTTTCCTGTTCTTGCCCCATGGGTACTCTCCCCCTCTACCACATCAGACCTTCTTGTATACGAGAGGAATCCTTACTACTTCAAGGTCGACGTGGAGGGAAATCAATTACCATATATTGATAAGATTGTAGGATATAGAGTCCAGGATCAGGAGACCGCTCTTCTAAAGATATTAGCAGGAGAAATAGACTTTTCTAGACAGTCAAATATAACACAGCTTCCTCTTCTAAAAGCAAATGAACAGAAGGGTGGCTACAAGGTATATCTTTTAGATAAGCATACTGACGGAGCTCCTGTTTTTATCAGTCTAACTTATAAAGATCCTGTGTGGCGTAAAATAGTTTGGGACGTCAGATTTAGGAAGGCTTTAAGCTTGGCTATAAACCGTAAAGAAATAATCGATACCATATATTATGGGCTTGCAGAACCTACCTCTTGGATTCCAAACGAGTATAATCCAGATGAAGCTAATCGACTATTAGATGCGGTAGGGTTAAAGAAGCGTAGCCCTGAAGGCTGGCGTTTAGGTCCGGATGGAAAGCCATTTACCATTAACTTTGAGACAATTGGAATCTGGGAACCTGATATGATCCCAGTTAACGAACTAGTAGTAGAATACTGGAAGAAAGTTGGCATTAGGACAACTCTAAAACAGATAGATCCTACTCTATGGCAGCAACGAGGTAGAGAAGCTAATCAGTTACAAGCATCTGTTCTTTGGGGTGCACATGATATGGGATGGCAGCTTTCCTATGGATTAGATTTTGCCTCAGTTCTCTGGGATCAATGGTATAATACTAAGGGGAAGCAAGGAGAAGAACCTCCAGCCTGGTATAAAGCTCTAAAAGATCTCTACTTTAAGACAAAAAGAGCTGCTTTACCAGGTTCCAAAGATTATATAGAGGCAACAAAGAAGGCTAGAGAGTTAGAATATAAATATATCCCGGCGATTTATATAACAGAAAAAGTTAAATATCCTCTTATAGCTTCAGCCAAATTAGGTAACGTACCGACCTCTGGATATGCAATTGCAGCAAATTTCGCAGTTGAGCAATTCTTCTTCAGAAAGTAAGTCAATATGAATTATTCCGGGGGTATTAGATTCAAGGGCTAATACCTCCGGAATGCTTTAAAATATAAGAACTTTTATAAAAAACAGGAGGTTATTAAAGGTGTTAGCGTACATCATTCGACGTATCATTTTATTAATTCCCCTCCTATTAGTCCTCTCGATAGTCTCTTTTATCATTATTCAGCTTCCACCAGGTGATTTCTTAACTACATATATAATGGGTCTGGAAAGGCAGGGTTTTGAAATCCGGGAAGAAGAAATTGCTAATCTAAAGAGACTATACGGATTAGATAAACCTATGTATGTCCAATACTTTATATGGATGAAGAATTTATTAAGTGGCAATTTGGGTACATCTCTTCAGTGGAACAAGCCAGTAAAGGAAATATTAAAACAGCGGCTACCACTAACTATTCTAGTCTCTCTATTAACTACAATATTCGTCTGGACTGTAAGTATCCCCATAGGAATTTATTCAGCAATCCATCAATACTCTCTTTTTGATTATATCTTTACATTTATTGGTTTCATAGGACTTTCTGTTCCTGGTTTCCTTTTGGCTCTTATATTCCTGTGGTTCTTCTTTTCCCGTTTTGGTATAGCTATGACAGGTCTATTTTCTCCAGAGTTTATTAATGCACCCTGGAGTATAGCAAGAGTAATCGATATGCTTAAACACCTCTGGTTTCCGGTTATAATTATTGGCATGTCAGGTACAGCTGGCCTTATTCGCACTATGCGGGGAAATCTGCTAGATGAGCTTAGAAAACAGTATGTTATTACTGCCAGGGCTAAAGGGGTCCCTGAGAGGAAATTAATATTTAAATATCCTGTAAGGCTAGCTATAAATCCTCTAATAAGTACAATTGGTTGGATGCTACCCGGTATTGTTTCTGGAGAGACCCTAGTATCTATAGTCTTAAATATCCAGACTATTGGTCCCCTACTTCTAGGTGCAGTAATGTCTCAGGATATGTACTTAGCAGGAAGTATTACTATGATTCTTTCTTTCTTGACTATGATTGGAACTTTGATTTCAGATATTCTGTTAGCCTGGGTAGACCCTAGAATCAGATATGGGAGGCTTGAAGAATGAAGGATTATAAAGATACTGATCAAGTTTACCAAGAAGATAAAAACCAGGTTCAAGAAGAGAAATTTTATCTTGCTTCTCAATGGCAGTTAATATGGTGGAAATTTAGGAGACATAGACTCGCTATGGTAGCTCTTTTTGTATTATTCTTTCTCTATCTACTGGCAATATTTTCACAATTTATAGCCCCTTACACTTTAGATACCCGATTTGAGGGTTATCAGAATATGCCTCCAGCGAGGATACATTTCTTTGATGAAAATGGAAGATTAAGTAGGCCCTTCATTTATAAGGTAAATAAAAAGTTCAATCTGGAAACCTTTACCTATGTACTTACAGAAGATAAGACTGAAAAATATTATATAGGCTTCTTTGTAAGGGGAGAGCCTTATAAGTTATGGGGAATATTCCCCACTGATAGGCATCTTTTTGGTACTGATGGTTTCCCCATCTTTTTATTTGGTACAGATAGCCTGGGTAGATGTTTATTTACCAGGATCCTCTATGGTTCCAGAGTCTCCCTATCTATAGGATTAGTAGGGGTTATGATAAGTTTTCTTCTTGGAATAATAATCGGTGGTATTTCTGGATATATTGGAGGTAGCGTAGATGAGATAATTCAACGTACTATTGATTTTCTCATATCGATCCCTTCTATTCCCCTCTGGATGACGCTTTCAGCTGCCTTACCAAGAGATTGGCCTATAGTAAAAACATACTTTGCAATTACTATTATACTCTCCCTAGTTGGATGGTGCGGTTTAGCCAGAGTGGTGAGGGGAAAATTATTAGCCCTTAGAGAAGAAGACTTCGTTATAGCAGCAAGATTAGCAGGAGCAAGCGAATGGAGAATCATAATTAGACACCTGTTGCCTTCTTTTACCAGTCATCTCATAGTATCAATCACATTGTCCATTCCTAATATGATATTGGGGGAAACCGCCTTAAGTTTTCTAGGATTAGGGATGCAGCCCCCTGCAGTTAGTTGGGGGGTATTACTCAAAGAGACACAAAATTTAGTCTCTATAGCAGAACATCCCTGGAAGCTTATTCCTTGCATATTTGTAACATTAACCGTATTGATGTATAACTTCCTAGGCGACGGTCTACGCGATGCAGCAGATCCCTATTCAAGATAGAAAATTTAACCACTACTCAAGTAAAGGAGGAAATAGATTTTGAAAGATTTAACTTTATCTCGGCATTACTTTCTGGTTGATGGAAAACCAAAACAGTTATGGTTTGGAGAGATGGACTATTTTCGAATCCCAAGAGAAAATTGGGGTAAAAGCCTTGATCAATTAAAGGCAATGGGGATTGATGGTGTAAGTATCTATGTAGCCTGGATCTCTCACGAACGTAAACCTGGCAAGATAGACTTTACAGATAATTTAGACCTGGATGCCTTTTTAAATCTGATAGAACAGAAAGATATGTTTGCCTGGTTACGCCCTGGACCATACGTTTATGCAGAATTGCGTTTTGCTGGAATTCCCCCCTGGCTGGCAGTAGAACATCCGGAAATTCTAGCTTGTAGATGGAAAGATGGGAGATTCCAGCCTTTAGATGAAGGGATGTCAATCTCGTATTTGCACCCTATCTTTTTACAGTATGTTGATAGATGGTACAGTAGAGTAATTCCTGTTATTGTCAGGCACAGTTTATCCAAAGGTGGCTGTGTTGTCTCTATACAACTCTGCAATGAGATAAGTGGAATACATATCTGGTTTGGAGGTATAGATCAGAATCCAGATGTATGCGGATATGGTAATCCTGATGGAAGATTTGTTAGATTTTTAAAAGAAAAGTATCAGGACATAGAGAATTTAAACTCGATCTGGGGTACTGGCTTTAAATCCTTTGAGGATATCTCTCCTGAAAAGATGGAGTATGCCAATAACCGCATAATGGTAGAATATGATGAGAAACAGTTCTACTATAAATGCTATATACCAGAATATGTAGAAGTCTTAAGTAAACTTGCCAGGAAATATGGGGCAGAAGATATTCTACTGAGTATTAATATTGCAGGGCCCTCAGATATCCCATCATTTTCTGAGTGCTCTAATAAGTTACCTGATATATATCAGGCTGTAGATTTATACTACGATCTACATATCTCTGGCAGATTGGATTCAGTAACTATAAGTTACGACTCAGAATATGGGACAGAACTTTGTAAGGCATACACCAAAGGACCTCCTGGGGCTTTAGAATATGAGTCAGGGATATTTACTGACATCCATTCTATAGATCCTGAAGAGCAAGAACTATGGATGGCATTGGGAGTTTTAAATGGACTGAGACTAATCAGTCTCTTCCAGGCGGTAGATGGGATACATACACCTTGGGAGGCTGATGTTGGTGGTATCTATAATTATAATGCCCCGATAAAAGTAGACGGGCAGGGATTGAGGCCACACTATTACAGTATTCAGAAAGTAATCCGTTATTTTAACGGCGATCCTTGGTTCCTGGATGCAGAGAAAGAGTATGATCTCTTTATAGGAACTTATGATAATCTAGCCTCAGATATAAGCACTGCCCATCTTCTCTTTAGAGGGAATATAACATTTGGTATCATTGACTTAATTAGAGAATCACCAAAATGTCATTGCCTATGGGTCAATATGTCCAAAGTTATGCCTCAAATTGTCATAGATAGGCTTATAGAATATGTTAACTCCGGAGGAAAGTTGATCCTCACCGGAGAACCTCCTCTATACAATGACAAAGGATTATCCCCTAACTTATTAGAAAGGTTAGGAATAGAATTGGAACCTCCCAAATCTCCCTTTTCTCTTGTTAAATTTAACAGAGATCAATATGTACGATTAACAGGCTTTGCTGGTAAGGTCTTTGGACGTAAGAAGACCTTATATGCCTTAAAAGATGCAGATATTTCTCTAGCAATAAACGAAACTGAACAGACTGTCATTGGAGTTTATAAGAGAGGCTTAGGGGAGATTGTTTTCGGAACATTTATGCCAGAATATATAGTATCAGAGCACAAGTCATTGTTACTCCTTATGCTCCAGTCTTTAGGGATCGAACCCTTAGTCAAGACTGACAGATTACGTGCATTTATAATGAGCAATAGAAATACCGGAGAAAGACGACTGTGTATAATAAACTACTGGCATCAACCGATAAAAGAAATCATACAGGTCTCAGGGATAAATTTAGAGATAGAAGCTAAACCACTTGAATGGATGATCAGACAAATATAGGTTTAAAGTTTCTCTTGACAAATGTAGAAGAAGGAATAAAGTATAGAGTGGAATTAAAAATTTACTAACTGAGGAGGGAGACTTTATGACATTAAAAGTTGGTGTAGTTGGAATGGGTAATATTGGTAATATTCACGCTCAGGTCTACAAAGAAAACCCAAAAGTAGAGTTAGTCGCAGTATGTGACATCATTAAAGAAAGAGCAGACAGAGCAGCAGAGAGGTATGGAGCTAAGGCATTCTACAGTGTAAAAGAGATGTTGGCAAGCGGGATACATCTTGATGCCTGCAGTGTAACAACGGCAGGAAAGGAAAACGGAGGAGACCATTTTGTCCCTACTATGGAGTTACTGGAAGCTGGAATAGCAGTTTTGGGAGAGAAACCGATATCAAACAATATAGAAGAGGCAAAACAGATGGTTGCTCTGGCTAGAAAGAAGAAGATTCCATATGCTATAAATCTAAACCATAGATTTACTCCAGCTGCCAGAAGGGCGAAACAGTGGGTCGAGGAAGGTAGACTTGGCTCTATAAATATGATCAATATGCGTCTTTGGATAAATAATCCCAACGAATCTTCTCCCTGGTTTCACCTTAGAGCCCTCCATCCTCACTCCTTTGATGTAATGAGATACTTCTGTGGTGATGTAAAGAGGGTCGTTGCCTTTATGAAGAAGGGAGAGGGTAGAACAATATGGTCTAACACTCAGGTCCTTCTTGAGTTTAAGAATGGAGTAATAGGAAATCTTACCGGAAGTTACGACGCTGGAGGAGCCTATGGCCTTGAACGTTGTGAAGTGGTCGGTTCAAAAGGGAGATTTGTGTTAGAAGATGCTTGTGAGCATCTCTATTTTTACAACAGATTTAGCATAGAATATGAATCCTATCATTATCTTGGTGGAATGAGGTCCTTTAGTGAAACATTTAAGGACAGGATAGGCGTCTGGATCGATCAACTCTTGGCTGGAGTAAGTTACGATCAGATAGATGCTTCTGGGCTTGATGGTTTAAAAGCCCAGCTTATAATCGAAGCTGCAATAAAATCATGGGAGACGGGAAGTATAGTAGAGGTGGAGGAGGTTGAATTTTAATATGATAGAACTAGGAGTAAATTCAGTTCTCTTTGGCGGCTTTGATTTTGCTACCGCCTGTAAATATATAAAACTAGCCGGATATGATGGGGTAGAGATCTCTGCTATAAAAGGGATGTGTGAACATCTGGTACTTGATAACTGGAGAGAACAGGTAAATGAGATAAGGCGTATAGTCGATGAGAATGGACTAAAGATACTTTCTATGGAGGTTGCCTCTCTGGATGAAGATAGACTTACAAAGGCCTTTGAAGCCAGCTCTGTTTTAGGCATCCCTGTTGTAAATGTGGGACCTGGTGGAAAGTCCGATATCCCCGAAGACCTGGAGAATTCTATAGCAAAACTCAAGAAGATGTCTGAGAAGGCAGAGGAATATGGGGTGACACTCTGCGTAAAAGCCCACGTTGGTAGTGCAATATACAATACTCCTACCACCCTCTATGCAATGAGTAAAATAGATTCTAAAGCCTTTGGGATAGATATGGACCCGAGCCATATATATAGATCTGGGGAAAATCCTGAAGAGGCGATTTTGAAAGTCTTACCGAGGGTAAGACATATACATATAAGAGACTGTAAGGGAAGGACCTCAGGACCTGGAACTCCCTTTATGCAGATATGTGGTAGAGGAGATATAAACCTGGTAGCTTTTTGTAAGAATCTGGTTGATGGTGGCTATTCTGGTCCGGTCTGTCTTGAGATAATCGGAGCCCTTCAGCTGTCCTTGCCCGAGGTGGTGCTTATAGCATCTGAAAGTTATGGGTATTTAAATGCGATCTTTAAGCAATTAGGAGTCAGATAGGAGGATGATGTGATGGATAGACCCAATCTTATACTCATAGGAATAGATAGCCTGAGAGCAGATCATATGAGTCTCTATGGCTATCACAGATTGACAACACCACATATTGATAGATTTGCTAAGGATGGGACCACATTTTTATACACATTCAGCCCGCATATACCCACTACACCAGGATATGCAAATATGCTGACCGGCTTAGATGCCTTTGGTACCAATGTCGTTGCCCTAAGGCATAAAGGAGATCTAGCAGAGGGGGTTATGACACTTCCCGAAGTACTGGCTCAGTACGGTTACACTACAACCTGCGTAGGGTTTAAAGGGAATCCAGCTTCAAGAGGTTTTCAGAACTATCTGGAATATGCTGGATGGGGGTCTTATGCAGAGGGTAGAAGCCACAAGGCAGAGAATCTCAATGCGGTAGCTATTCCAGAGCTAAAGAGATTGGCAAAAGAAGCTCAACCCTTCTTCTTATTCCTAAGACATATGGACCCTCACTCCCCCTATCTTCCTCCAAGTCCATTCGAAAGAATGTTCTACGACGGAGACGAGTTTGATCCAAATAATAAATCATTAGAACCTGTCTATGCTTTTAAACCATTCAGGGATTATTTCCTCACCTGGTTCCCTCCAGGATGTACAGACAAGGATTATATAATAGCTCAGTATGACGGTGCAGTTGCATATATGGATGCCTGTATAAAGAATATCTTTACGACAATCGAATATTTAGGGATAGAAGAAAATACATTGGTGATTATAACCTCTGATCATGGAGAGACTCTCTATGACCATGATTGCTATTTTGACCACCATGGGCTCTACGAATGTACATTAAGGGTGCCACTTATATTCAAATTCCCTGGTAAAGTACCCAAGGGCAAGGTATTTACCGATTATGTACAGCTAAAGGACATTATGCCCACAACTTTAGAACTTATGGGTATAGATGTAGATATAAAGTTTGACGGAAGAAGTCTGGTACCGCTTATGTATGGGGAAAGGATAAAACAGGAACCTGAGTTTTATATAACAGAATGTACCTGGATGCGTAAGCACGGTTGGAGGACTCCAGAATGGAAATTGATCCATGCCCTCGAGCCGGACTTCCACTTTAAACCTGAGATAGAGCTATACAACTTAATAAAGGACCCAGAAGAGAACCATAACCTTGCCCAAGAGGAACCGGAGGTAGTAAAATTTCTGGAATCTAGAATGCAAGACCATATAAAGAGACGAGAAGATGAGACAGGTCGACGTAATCCTATGTATACAAATCTAGACTGGCATGGTATCGAGGGAAAAGGACCCTTCAAATCTTCCCAGGAAGCTTACGATACGCTACATATAGGTTCTCCTGAAGCAGCAAGGAAGATACAGGCTATGTTAGAAGAGAAAAACAGACAGAAGTAATAAGGAGGGCTTAT
>CAZZLK010000044.1:0-8828 GCA_964655195.1 uncultured bacterium | reverse complement strand
CTAGGAAAGGTAACGTTCCCCCTCAATGAATTAAGAGAGATTACTGTCCCTCGCACTTCCCCAGCATTTCTAATTTTTTGGTACAAGTTTATATAATTTATTACTCTCTGCAAAAAACTTAAATCCAATTTCCGTTTTTTCTACTGGGATTAATGATTCCTCACATATTACTTTTAGCAATTCACCAACCACTTCAATAGTTCCCGTAAATTGCGGTCTGACAATGGCCTCAACAAGCTTTCCTTCTTTCCATTTTATATCAACTTCATACCCTCCTCGTGCACGTAAACCTCTGACACTCCCTTCCCGCCATGAAGTAGGCAATGCGGGAAGAAAATGTAACGCAATATGGCTTTGTAGCAAGCATTCCGCTATACCTGCTGTTGCACCTAGGTTACCGTCTATCTGAAAGATTGGAGTAGCATTTAGCAAGTTACGAGTGCTAGAGTTGGTAAGCATTTTACGGATAAGCTCATCTGTCTTTTCTCCATCTAGAAGCCGTGCATATATATTGATATACCATGCTAATGGCCAACCCCTCTTGCCTGCACCGTGTTCTATACGAAGTTCTAGCGACTTTCTGACAGCTTTCATTAATTCTGGTGTATCTTTCCAGTTAATTCCCTTACCAGGATAACAGGCAAATAAGTGTGAAATATGACCCATTCCCGGCGTAAGTTCAGGGTATTCCTGATCCCATTCAAGCAATTGACCTTTCGAACCAATTTTATCCTTAGGCAAACGTAAAATAATTTCTGTCCATTTTGGGATCAATCCTTGGTCTATATTTAGAAGATTTGCTACCTGAATACAAACTGCAAAGAATTCACGCAATATTTGGTTGTCCATTGCAGGGCTTATACAAATAGGCGTATCATACCCATCTGGTAGGATATACCGGTTTTCAGGTGATACTGAAGGGCATGTCACAAGTTTTCCGTCTACTTCAATTAAAAAGTCCTCATAGAACATCGCCAAATCCTTCAAAATCGGGTACATTCTGCGCAGAAAATTCAGATCCTTCGTGAACAAATAATGTTCCCATATATGTAGAGCAAGCCATGCTCCACCGGTCACCCAAGGCGTAGCAGCCATATACAAATCCTGTGGCGCACAATCACCATAAAAATCCGTATTATGATGACATACCATACCACGCATACCATACATAACCCTAGCTGTTTCCTGTCCTTTTTCATGCATCTTTTCCAACAATTCCATTAAAGGCATATGCAATTCGGAAAGATTACAAACCTCTACAGGCCAATAGTTCATCTGAAGATTGATGTTTAAAGTATATTTGCTATCCCATATAGGCATAAAGTCGGCGTTCCATATCCCCTGCAAATTTAGTGGTGCGCTGCCTTCGCGACTGCCAGAAACAATTAAGTAACGACCAAATTGGAAATATAATGCCGCCAATGCCGGGTCATTGTCACCAGAACGTACCGCATCAATTCTTTCATCAACAGGTTTTACTGGTGATGGACCAAGATCTAGTGTACATCGCCACATTAAAGAAGAAAAATCCTTGATATGTTCTTCGCGTAAAGTTGTATAACCCTTCTTCTCGGCTGCATCTAGTCGTCTAAATACTTCTGATACATAGTCCTCGCACCGATTAGAGGTAGAGGATGCTAAATACAATATCACTTCTTTACACTTCCGAGCAAGCAACTGTGAAACAGGATTTTCCATTTCACCGTCGCACACAACTCGCACTGCAGTAGCAAACTTCACTCCACTCTCATTCCCACACATAAGCAGTGTACGATTGTCTACAGTGCGAATAAAGTCAGCATTGACCGTCGGCCATCTTCTCCCTATTCGTCGTCCAGGTCTACGTTCATCTATATCTACTTCGTCAGAGATAACAGCACGGTTTAACATTACATCTAGGTTAATCATTCCTGGTTTTTCACTTATAAAACGGATAGCCATAACTTGTGCTGGATAACTAATAAACATCTCTCGATAGAAACGCACATCTGTATACGTCCAGCTGATATTAAGGAGTCCATTCATTAGGTCAAGATCACAGTAATAGTTTTCACAGCCAATACTACTTGGAACCCATCCCATAATGAAGGGCAAATGTTGATCTAATGCTAGGTCCAGTTCACCTAACGTTGTATAATGTCTCATAGAGATAGGCGTACCTACCATATATTGCATAATAAGTTCCTCCGCATGATATATGTCACCTGCAAGTACGAGCTCTCGAATCTTAGGAAGTTTCTCCTTAAGAGAAGGATTATTGCGATTAATAAATGTACCAGACCATAGCGAATCATCATTTAACTGAATTCGTTCTATAGAGGTATGGCCATAAATCATTGCACCAAGCCTACCATTACCCAGTGGTAGTGCTTGATTCCAAGCATTAGCTGGTTTGTTGAAGCAAAGGTGATAAGGATGATCTGTGAAATTATACTCTATCCCAATAGAATCTTTCATAAGGAAATTCCTCACTCCTCAATGTCTCCTTAGATTCCCAGGCAGGTTAACTAATGGTGACCCTGCCTGGGAATCTATAAAGCTAAAGTTACTTACCTTGTTTTCTTGCTATATCTTTCAAGTGATTTTGCCACATAACTTTCCTTACCTGTTCAAGACCTGCATCCTTTATTTCCTTCATTGCAGCCTTATAAGCAGCGTCAAATTGTGCCTTATCTTTGGCAAGAATCATCTGAGCAAGATATTTATTCCAAATATTCTTTATCTTTGCGTAAGCTACACCTTCTGGGGACGTAGGATCAGGATCTAAGTTATCAAGTCCAAGATCCCATACGTCTACAGCATAGGGGGCTACTGATCTAAGATAGTCTTCATACTCTTTTGGTGCCATTGCAACTCTTTGCCAGCTTGCCCACTTTGATCTCCACATAAGGAGTCTTCTCTCAAAACCATACTTAGTATCTAGTGTTGTTGGATTTTCCATCAATTCTTTTAATACTTCCGGCTTGTATCGAGGCATTCCACCTACCATTTCATAAGTTTCTCCTTCTTTACCAAAAAGGTTGGTTAACTGCCCTTCATCGCTCCAACTATATTGGAAGTATCTAATAATACGTGCTGGATTCTTAGCATTCTTTGTTACCATTGAACCAACCCAGCCTGGTCCTCTTGTTGCCGCAAACTGCGGTTTCTTACCTCGATATCTAAAGTAAGGTAGCGGCATATAGGTTTTTCCCTCATCACGTGTTAATGCAAGAATCTTGGGGTTATGTGATTTCCAAATATCAATAGGGAATCGTGCAACAACTGCACATTGCGCTGAATCCACTACTAGCTCTCCATAGTTTTCATGCTTCATCATAAGCAGATCTGCAGTAATAAGTCCTTCTCTGTAAATCTGATTCAGGAATCTAACAGCTTGAATGAAATTCGGGTTTTCAAAAATGAATTTTATCTGTCCTTTCTCAAGATATTGATCCCTAGCGTAAGTTTCTGGGGCAAAAATACCTGCAAAGAACTGCAAGGTATAACTACCTGATAATCCCCATTGATTGACATCTATAGGTGGTTCAATCGCAAAAGGTCTAAGATTAGGATACTTGTTTTTGATATTTCTTAATAGTCTTATAAGATCTTCAGGGGTATTGATTTTTGGATTACCAAGGGCTTTATATATACCTCTTTGAATAAATAACGGTCTAGCATTATGTTTCTCAAGACTTCGTTCGAAATCTTCTTTAGTAGAAAAGAATGACGGTATATAGTATAGCTTTCCATCTGGATATTTGTGATAATTCTTTATTTCTTCAGGAATCATATCCCAAAAGTCTGGTGCATATTTTTCACATAGTTCATTTATAGAGTAGATTTTACCTGCCTCGATCAACTTCTTAGTCTCGGGTGCATACCATTCAAGCACCATAGCATCAGGAAGATCACCAGAAGCAATCATAACGTTAAGATATTCTTTCTCATTTCCTGTTGGGACAATAATATTAGGAGTAACGCCAGTAGCTTGAGTAATATACTTCTCTACAAGGGTTCCTGTCCAACGGTAAAAAGACCCCCATGCCCCATAAAAGTAAAGATCAAACGTAAATGGTGATGTGTCTTTTTGCCAGGAGTAAACTGGATCTTTGGAATTGCCCATGGTACTAACTATGGTAACAGATAGCATCATCAAAAAAACTGTAAGAAACAACCTATAAAAACCCTTTTTCATCATTCTTCTCCTCCTCTACTTATAGTCTTTAAATCTTTTATAACCCTCCCTCCTCTTTTACAGAGGGAAACTTACAAAACACTACTACTCAACAACCCTTTCTACCCCCACTGTAGAAAATTTCAATTTACAGTTTATCTATCCTTCTCCTATTCTCACCTCCTCACTAGCAGAAACACTTGCTTTTTGGCTACATCATATGTTGGTACTCTCTTCTCTCAAACTTATACGTTACCGATAACAGTATATAAAATATTCTTTCTATTGTCAATAGGGCGACGACTCTTTCAACTTTTGCGTGATATATAAGCTTTAAAGATACCAGTAGCAAAAGCGAGGCGCTTGTCCAAAATAATCCATGCAAAAGTTTATAGAGTTATACTGTCTCACAATTCTTGATTTAAACTCCATAATTTTATACAATCTTACTAGGAGGGATATCTATGGAGGACCTAATAGTATATGAAAAGATCGAGTTACATAAACCATATCTAGTAATGGGGTTTTATGGTTGGCCCAATGCCGGTGAAGTTGCAACCAATACACTGCTCTACCTGATAAAGAATCTTCCAGCTAAGATCTATGCAGAGATCAATCCCGAAGACTTTTATATATTAACTACATCCGAATATGCAAGACCTCAGGGAGCTATAGAAAAGGGTATGCTGGTAGCCTTTGACCCACCTAAGTCAGTTATATATTACTGGAAGAATGAAAAGGGAAACGATATATTACTCTTATTAGGTAGAGAACCTGATATAAGGTGGAAAAGATATGCAGATACAATACTCGATTCTCTATCAAAATTTGGTTTAAAGAAGGTCTTCACTATAGGTGGAGAGTACGCACTTATTCCCCATACCAGGGACCCAAGAATATCTGTAGTGGTGAATAACGAAAAGTTAAAGGAAGAACTTAAGGAATTAAATATAGACTTTGCAGATTATAGCGGCCCTACCTGCATACACACGTATCTGCTACTTGCCTGTAAGATCAGAGGTATAGACTGTATAAGCCTCTGGGGTGATGCGCCAAACTATATACAGATGTCCAATCCAAAGGTCTCTTATTTTATGCTAAAAACATTGATAAGACTTTTGGGAATAGAAGTGTCTCTAGAAGATATTAAAAGAGAAGGGGAAAATTTTGAGCAGCAGATCTCTAAAGCAATTGCCCAGAAACCTGAGGCACAGGAATTTTTGAGAAAACTCGAAGAAGCCTACGATGAAAGTAAAAAGGCTAACGATTCAGATAGAAGGGAGATAGAAGAACTTATAAAGGGAGTAGAAGACTTCTTGAGACAGGACGGACAGGATAGGATAGAATAAAGGGGGTAACCCCCTTTATTCTAAAGCCTTTTCTAATCTTCTGAGCTCCTCTCTTATCTCATTGGGTAACCTATGCCCAAACTGATTGAAGAACCCTTTGACCTCCTCAAGCTCTGATCTCCATTCCTCAGGATTAACTTCAAACAGCTTTTCCATATCTTCTCTGGTTATACTTAATCCTTCGAGTTCTATATCTTCTATATACGGAATCAGCCCTATAGGTGTTTCCCTCGCCTGAACCTTATTATTTATCCTATCTATTATCCACTTCAATACTCTTATGTTCTCTCCAAAGCCGGGCCATATAAACCTACCATTTTCATCAATTCTGAACCAGTTTACTACAAAGATCTTTGGAGGCTCTGGTATTCTTCTCCCCATATTTAGCCAATGTCCAAAATAATCACCCATATTGTATCCACAGAAGGGAATCATTGCCATCGGGTCTCTTCGTAACTTACCTATCTGATGAATGGCAGCAGCTGTTGTCTCTGAACCCATTCTGGCGCCACAGAATACCCCATGGGTCCAGTCAAAGCTCTCATATACAAGGGGTAAAAGTCTACTCCTTCTGCTTCCAAATATTATTGCCGAGATAGGGACGCCTTTGGGATTTTCAAACTCTGGAGAGAGTGTAGGACATTGACTTATCGATACAGTAAATCTGGAATTTGGATGTGCTGCCGAATTACCGCTATTCCTATCCCACTTTCTACCCTGCCAGTCTAATATGTTCTCTGGTACCGGACCATCCATACCTTCCCACCATGGCTCGTTTGTATCTACATTAAGGGCAGTATTTGTAAATAAAGTTGGATAGAATGTCCCAGCCTTTAACGTCTTCATCATATTTGGATTGGTCTTCATAGATGTCCCCGGAGCAACACCAAAGAATCCTGTCTCAGGGTTTATAGCATAGAGTCTACCATCTGGACCTATATTCAACCAGGCAATATCATCACCTATCGTCCAGACCTTATAACCAGGCAATGTCGACTGGAGCATAGCAAGGTTAGTTTTACCGCAGGCAGAAGGGAATGCAGCTACCATATAGGTTATGTTACCTTCAGGATCCTCTACCCCGATTATGATCATATGTTCTGCTAGCCATCCTTCCTTTAATCCAAGCCAGGATGCTATTCGCAAGGAGAAGCACTTCTTTCCAAGAAGGGCATTACCACCATAACCGGATCCTATACTCCAAACGAGATTTTCATCCGGGAAATGCATAATAAATCTTCTATTCGGATCAAAATCCCCTACAGAATGGATACCCTTTACAAAGTTCTCACTGCTACCCAATCTTTCTAAGGCTACCTTACCCATCCTAGTCATTATCCTCATACTGACAGCTACATATGAATTATCGGTAATCTGTACACATATCTTCGAATAAGGGGAATCGGGATGGCCCATAATATAGGGTAATACATACATAGTCCTACCCCTCATACACCCATCGGTCAATCTTGTTAACATCCCTTTTGCCTCTTTTGGGTCCATCCAGTTATTGTTTGGGCCAGCGTCATCTTTATTGGGGTGACAGACAAATGTAAGGTGTTCAGTCCTGGCAACATCTGTAGGGTGACTCCTGTGCAGATAAGCATTGGGCCAGGTCTTATGATTTAATTCAGAAAACACAGGATTATCGTTAATCTTTTCTTTATACATCCCTATTTCTATAAGTCTATGAGCCTCTTCCTCTGATCCATCACACCAATAAATCTCATCTGGCTTGGTTAATTTGGCGCATTCATCGATCCATCTTTCTAGAGGAGTTGACATATTTTACAACCTCCTTATTGAGAAATTGGTTAATTGGTATAAAAGATTACCAGATTTTTAAGGAAAGTCAAGTACAATACCTCTTAAAATTCTTAATTGAGAAGATTCTAGTTCAAAGATTAGGGCTTTTTATAGAAATACCTTCTAATCTAGATATGATGCTCTTGGCAAAGATGGAAGATATGAAAGCCTTAATAATATCTGGAACAATAAATGGGAATAACCCCAATTTCAGCACTTCTCCTATACCTGCAGGTTTGTCTATATAAAAGTTAAGTATTATATACAGATAAGGCAAACCAACCAGATATATTACTACCAGACCCAAAAAAGACGCCAGAAGATAGTGTCTAAGTAATGCCTTAGTCTTCTCCAGAACCTTACCCGTTATCCAGCTAGAGGCGATGAAACCCAAAAGGAATCCAAATGTAGGTTTCAGGATATAGGTAAATCCACCATAGGGAGGAGAAGCAAATACAGGTAAACCTATAAGTCCCAGAATTACATAGACTAACATACTTGTAGCTCCCAGTTTGGGACCCAGGATCATACCTGAAAGTAATGAGATCATTGGTAAGAGGCTAAAGGGAACAAGCATATTACCAGTACCTAATCTGACGATAACTGCAGAGACTACAGCCAGAGCAACAAAGAAAGAAGCATATGCTATATCTTTTGTGGTAAACATCTACTCAAAGCCTCCTTTCCTCACTTGACTAAGGTATTATTGTACTGATATTATCTATTTAACTGAGAGTTATGTCAAGTATTAGTCAGTAGAGGATCGGAGGAATGGAAAATACAATCTTATTTATTTCTATAATAAGTTCTTTTCTTACAGCATTCTTAGGTTCATCCGTGAATATTGCTCTACCACTGATAGGTAAAGAACTATCGGTAGATACAGTTTCGCTTACCTGGATAAATACATCATATCTCCTCTCTACCACTATATTTCTCCTTCCTTTTGGAAGGGTTTCTGACATCTATGGAAGAAAGAGGACCTTTCTGTATGGTATTGTAGTCTTTACTATATCTTCTCTTTTATGTTCTGCAGTTCGCTCATACTCTCTGCTAATTATGCTAAGAAGCCTACAGGGATTAGGTGCGGGTATGATATTTGCCACCAATACTGCACTGTTAACTTCGGTATTTCCTGTAGGAGAGAGAGGCAGAGCTTTGGGACTTAGTGTTACAGCGGTATATATAGGGCTCTCAACAGGGCCATTTCTAGGCGGTGTCTTGTGTAAGAATTTTGGCTGGAGAAGTATATTTGTATATAGTGCTGTATTAGGTATTATTACTATAATTTTTGTTTTATTGAAATTAAAAGAAGAATGGGTAGAGGCTAAAGGAGAAAATTTTTATGTACTAGATGCTATTCTTTATGGGACTGCTCTGGGAAGTGTAATGTACGGATTTACCAAACTGCCAGATAAGACAGGACTCTATATGATACTGCTTGGGATATCTAGCTTCATTTTATTCATATATAGTTCTTCCCTAAAAGAAAAACCAATAATAGATATGAAACT
>CAZZLK010000043.1:0-12934 GCA_964655195.1 uncultured bacterium | reverse complement strand
ACTACCCCAACGTTAAGGGGAAGTTTGCCAGAAGGGACCTCTCTGTTTAGAATTGCCTTTATCAGATGTTTCTCTGAGCCCTGAGGGTATCTTGTCGGAAGAGACACTACCTTTATATCCCCATATCCTTTTATTTTACTGTTTAGTAATTCTATTGCGTCTTTCTTATTATCCTCTATACCAATAATGCCCTGTTTGGCACCCACTACCTTCATAATAATCTGCAATCCAGTAATTATTTCATCGGGTTTTTCTAACATAAGACGATGGTCACAGGTAAGGAATGGTTCACACTCTGCACCATTCAGGATGACCGTATCTATAACTATTCCTTCCGGAGGAGATAGTTTTACCGATGTTGGAAACGCTGCTCCACCAAGCCCAACTATACCAGCCTCTCTAACTATACTTATAATATCTTCTCTTTTTAACTCCCGCCACTCTCTCTTCTCTAATACTAATTCATCTATTGGGTCTTCCTCAGTGGCCTCTATTATGATGGCAGGAACTACTTCTCCAGTAGGTATCGGATGAGGTTCTATGGAGACGACCTTACCTGAGATGCTTGAGTGTACTGGACTTGAGATAAGAGCCTTTGAATCTCCAATCTTATCCCCCACTTTTACTATATCTCCCTTTTTTACTAAAGGCTCCAATGTTGCCCCGGTATGCTGCTTTAGTGGAATTACTACCCTTTTGGGTTCAGGGAAATCAACTATGGGAGAAGATTCGGTTAATTCTTTATGTTCTTCTATCTTCAGTCCTCCGCTAAATTTAAATGCCATATCCTCATTACCTCCTAGTAGCAAATCCTTTAAGATTATACATTTTTTTCTTCTATAGTCAAGCAATATGTTATAATCATCTAGAGTAGTATTGACCTTATAGGAGGAAGCCTGTTATGGATGAAATACTGGATTTATTGTATAAGAGAGGGGCAGTAATGAAAGGGCATTTTTTACTCTCTTCAGGGCTACACAGTGATACCTATATACAGTGTGCCAAGGTATCACAGTATCCAGAGGATAACTCTTTTCTTGCAAAGAAGATTGCAGAGTTCTTTAAAGATAAAGAGATAGATCTTGTTATTGGACCAGCTATAGGTGGAATCACTATAGCCTATGAGACTGCCAGAGCCTTAGGGGTTAGAGGTATATTTGCTGAAAGGGAATCGGGTGTTCTGACATTGAGAAGGGGCTTTTCTATACAGGAGGGAGAAAGAGTACTCATAGTGGAGGATGTCATCACTACTGCAGGGACAGTCAAAGAGCTGAAAGATCTAGTTTTGTCCTTTGGAGGAGAGGTTACAGGTATATCCAGTATAGTAAATAGAGGTAATATCAATGAAGTGGATGGGACCCCTGTTAGATCACTGGTCTACATATCACTATCTACTTATTCTCCAGAGGAGTGCCCCTTATGTAAAGATGGTATACCTGTAATAAAGCCTGGGAGCAGGAGATAAGGTATGTATAGAGTCCCTTTAGATATTCAAAATAGAGAATTTTCTAGAAGATTCCGTGGGTATGATATAAATGAAGTGAAGGAATATCTTTCCCAGCTTGCCGACGAGTGGACTCTTCTTATCGAAGAGAATAAGACTCTGGAGACAAGAATAAAAGATCTGGAAGGACAGCTTGAATACTACAAAAATATAGAGTCTCTCTTAAAAGAGACACTACTATCAACTCAGCAGGCGATGAATGAATTGAGAAGAACCGCTGAAGAGGAGAGAAAGTCTATAATAAATTCTGCACAGAATTCTGCCAGAGAGATTGTAAGGAAGGCAGAAGAGGAAAAAGCGAAGATAGAGATTGAGATAGAGAGGCTTAAGAATCTTTACAATGAATTTAAAGCGAAATTTATAAGTATTCTGGAATCTTATAGAAGAATACTGGAAGAATGAGGGCTATAGCTCTTTATTCTGGCGGACTTGACAGTGTCTTGGCTATAAAGATAATGATGTCCCACAATATTGATGTGATACCTATAGGCTTTGCTACTCCATTCTTCTCTCCAGATGCAGAATATGGAAGGAGAATCCTTGGTTTACCGGTAGAGATCATAGATATAACAGAAGAATTTATTGAAGTGCTACTCTCGCCAAAATATGGATATGGGAAAAATATGAATCCCTGTATAGACTGTCATTCTCTTATGATTAAAAAGGCTAAATCTTTATTAGAAGTATATGATGCCAAATTTATAATAACGGGAGAAGTCCTGGGGGAAAGACCAATGTCTCAGACCAGACAGGCTTTAAGAGAAGTGGAAAAGACTGCAGGGGCTGAGGGATTGGTGGTCAGGCCTCTTTCTGGTGCTTTGCTTCCTCCCACAATTCCTGAAGAGATGGGCTGGATAAAAAGGGAATGGCTTTATGATATATCTGGGAGAAGGCGTAATAGACAGATGGAACTTGCCAGACTCTTTGGGATAGGAGAATATAAGACACCTGCTGGTGGCTGTATTCTTACAGATATTCAGTTTTCCAAGAGACTGAGATTTCTTATCGGTATAAAGAGGAAACCAAAGAGAGAAGAGTTTGAGCTATTGAAGATCGGAAGGCATTTTTATGCAGATGGTTGCTGGTTTATAATCGGTCGTAATGAAAGGGAAAACCTGATCTTAAAGAACTCAAGGATATGGAGATACATATTCTTTACTATTGATTATCCTGGACCTACTGGTATAATAGTAGAAGGCGACTCTTTAGAGATTGCAATCAGAGTTTTGGCGAGATATAGCGATGCCCCGAAAGATAAGAATATTAGGGTAAGAGTTTTGGAATGCTCAAGTGAATGTTACGTGCTGGAAACGACTGCTCTTGATGATGAAGAGATTGAAAAGATTAGAGTGTGAGGTGATTGGGTGAGTTACGAATTCCTCTTTTCTCCTATTTCTATCAAGGGGTTAAGTTTCAAAAACAGAATAGTAATGCCTCCTATGGCTACTAATTTTGGTATAGTGACAGACCAGTCTATAGCTTACTATACTAAAAGGGCACTGGGAGGAGTTGGCAGTATAATAATAGAAGGCGTACCTACTCATCTTTTCAGAGATAGACAATTTCAGGATAGACTAAAACTCCTTGCTGACAGCATACACAGGAATAATGTAAATGTCTTTGTCCAACTGACGATAAGGAGTAATCCTCAACCGAGAAGGGATGTTACAGATATACCTATAGATGAAATAAGGTCCTTTATAGATGACTTTGTCTATGCAGGAAAAGTCTGTTTAGAAGCAGGTTTTGATGGAGTAGAACCTCATGGGGCGCATGGTTTTATAATGAATCAATTCTTCTCTCCTATATTTAACAGACGTGATGATGATTATGGTGGGGATGTTTACAGAAGGATGAGGTTTTCTCTGGAGGTTATTAGGGGTTTAAGGTCTATAGCCAACGATAAGTTCTTAATTCTTTATCGTCATACTCCGGTAGAATGGAGAGAGGGTGGTTATTCGCTGGAGGATACCATACTGTTTGGAAGAGAACTTAAGAAAGAAGGGTTAGACATCTTGGATATATCACCCAGCACTCCTCCTGGTTCTTATGATTATGGTATACTGGCTAAAGAGGTAAGGAGAAATGTAGACATACCTGTAATAATGGTGGGGAAGATGCATATACCCGATCTGGCTGAAGACAGGATAAAGAATGGTTATGCAGATTTTGTTGCGATAGGTAGGGCTCTTCTGGCCGATCCATTCCTGCCAAAGAAGATGCAGGATGGAAGATTTGCCTTTATAAATAGCTGTAAACAGTGTAATATAATGTGTCATGGATACCTAAGGAGAAGGATTCCTATCTCCTGCATAATGAACCCTTCTGTAGGAAGAGAATTTTTAGAAAGGGGGAATTGGAGTAATAATCTAAGATGAACATAGAACACTATGAGTTTGGTAAGATTATCATAGATGGGATTTCTTACTTCTCTGATGTTATCATCTTCCCGGATAGGGTAGAAAACGACTGGTGGAGAGAAGAAGGTCACGAGCTACGCGTATCGGATATACTAGAAGTAGTTGAGGCAAGACCTAAAGTATTTATAGTTGGTACTGGGGCTTATGGCATGCTGAGGATCTCTCCTGAGGTAGAGAAGTATCTAGCGGGGAATAATATACAGCTTATAGCAGAGTTGACTGGCAGGGCAGTAGAGATATATAATCAAACTAGTGATAAGAGTAAAGTAGTCTGTGCCCTACACCTTACCTGTTAGTGGAGGGGTGGCAGAGTGGTTTATTGCGGCGGTCTTGAAAATCGCTGGCCGATGAGGCCCGGGGGTTCGAATCCCTCCCCCTCCGCCAAGAAAGAGAGCTAAGAATTGAAAGATAAGTTGTGGTTTTTCTTTATCTCTACTTTCCTCTTCTGGTTTTCACTGTATGTATATACACCTATTCTGTCCCCATATGCGGAGAGTCTGGGAAGCTCTTTAAGATTGATAGGTCTTATTGTTGGCTCCTATGGATTTACACAGTTTCTCTTGAGAGTTCCACTTGGGATATGGTCAGATAAGATCCAGAGAAGAAAGCCATTTATAATTCTGGGTTTTATTTTTTCAGTACTTAGCGGTTTTGGTCTAGCTCTATCCAAGTCTTCTATAGGGCTTTTGGTCTTCAGGGGATTAAGTGGCGTTTCAGCTACTACGTGGGTGGCATTTACCACTCTTTTTTCCAGCTATTTTGACCCCTCAAGAGTTATCTCTTCCTTGAGTCTTTTGAACTTTTTTACACAATCAGGACAACTAGTGGCCACATTGCTTGGTGGATTCATAGCTCAGAATATTGGTTGGACTGCTCCATTTTACCTAGCTGGGATAATCGCATTGATAGGTTTTATTCCTGCTTTCTTTATAAAGGAAGAGGTTTCTCGGAAATCTAATAATATCTCATTAATAGAGCTGATAAGAGTTGGAAAGACACCTCTATTACTTGTATCTTCTATCCTTGCTATTCTGGTCCAGTATTTTACCTTTGTTACCACTTATGGCTTTTTGCCTGTCTATGCCAGTAATATAGGACTCTCTAAGGGTTCTCTCGGGGTATTAACCTTTCTCTCATCCATTCCAGCAGCTATAGCCTCACTTCTAAACAGTGGGACATTCTTCAATAGATTTACCAAGAGATATCTTTTAGCATTAGGTTTTGTCTTTGCTATGATATCTTCCCTCTTTGTTCCTTTTACAAAGAGCTTCTTCATTTTAGGGCTTCTTCAATGTTTAGGGGGTATCTCCAGAGGTATAAACTACCCTGTACTGATGGGCTTGAGCATTCTGGATATTTCTCCTGAGAAGAGGGCCACAGCTATGGGATTTTTTCAGGCTATATATGGTATTGGAATGTTTGGTGGTCCATTCATAGGAGGACTTATAGGTTCTGCCTGGGGTATAAGTAGCATATTTATCTCTACTGGTATACTGATGCTTGTTTCCGCAGTAATAGTAATCTTTACAGTAAAACTATAATTTTTCTATGACTTTTTTAACACCTGATATATACCACACTTTAGATATAGAGACTCAGGATAGGAAAGGAGAATCGGATGGTCTTTAGCCTGAGTCCTAAATTCAACAAGCCTAAGCATCTTATTGGCATCGATCCTGGCGGAATCTATTATCTGTTGAAAGACTTCAGGGGTTATATGCTGAGAGCAGGAACAGGTAACAAGAAAACCACCTTCTCTTATCATCTTTATAGCCCTTAAGTTTATCTCCTTATATCCCCTAATAGCACCTTCAATATGTCTTTGAGACTTGGCAAATGCGGGAGGGTCCAGTATGATAACATCGAATGTCTTCCCATTCTTATAAAATTCCCTCAGGATATCAAAGGCATTTCCTTCGATAAATTCTATCCTTTCATCGAACCCATTAAGTTTAGCATTTTCCTTGGCAAGCTCTAAAGCCTGGACGGATGAATCTATGGCAATAACTCTCCTGGCTCCAAACTTTACGGCATGTAATGCAAAAGAACCAGTATAACAAAAGGTATCAAGGACTTCTGCCCCTTCCACTATGCCTTTTAGGGCATTCCTATTTTCCCTCTGGTCAAGAAAATATCCCGTCTTCTGCCCGTTCTCTACATCTACAATTATTCTCAATCCATTTTCCTCTATCTCAATCTTTGTATCAAAGACTCCTTTTAGAAAACCTTTTTTCTGAGGAAGCCCTTCCACCTCTCTAACAGGTACATCGTTTCTCTCATAAATCCCTCTGGGTTGAAGTATCTCATCTAGCACCTCAACAATAGTATCTTTAAATCTGTCTATACCTAATGCTAGGGTTTGTATTACAAGTACGTCCTCAAATTTATCCACAATTAGACCAGGTATCATATCCGCCTCTCCGAATACTACTCTACAGGACCTTGTATCTACAAGCCTTTTTCTATATTCCCATGCCTGAAGTATCCTTTTGAAGAAGAAACTCTTATCTATCTCCTCCTCTTTTCTTGTGAGTATCCTTACAGTAATCTTTGACTTTGGATTTATATAACCTCTACCAAGAAAGGTATTACTCACATCGTATATATCGACTATATCCCCTGGAGAAAAATCTCCCTCAACCCTTGCTATCTCATTATCATAGATCCAGGGAAACCCCCTTACTATATCTATATGTTCTTTCTTCTTTAATATAACCTTAGCCATAGTATTTATTTTAATTCTAAGTTATCCGCATAACTTAGTCAGATAGTATATGGTCGGTTCTACAATATGTAGATTATTCATGAAGGGCTCTGTATATTTTATGTCTCCAAACTCTCTATTATCAAAATGATGCTGAGCTCCTACGTGATTATTCCAGTCCACCCCTTCTGTAAGAAAGCCATAGTCTCCGTGGTGATGTTTTGCTATGGCTCTAAGTATAGTAAGTCCTTTATTCAGATATGTCTCATTCTTGGAATTATTGTACGCTTCTAAATATGCTAATGATGCCTCTGCATTTTCCCACAGATAGGCTGTATCCCAGCTTCTTTCCATAAATAGTAACCCCTTAGTTGCCACACCGTTTTTATCCTCCGTAAGTTCAAACTGGGTCAACCCTGCTAGAGAGTTATTATAGGCAAAATCTTTTATCTTTATATCGTCCAGGATCTTACTGATCTTATTTAATACCCTAAAGGCTACTGCATAACTGACATTTTCATTATCATCGTATGTATCATGATTTATACTCCCATAAAAGCCATCATTATCTATAAAAAGATAAGCCCTCTCTCTTAGCTCCTTAGAGAAATCCTTTATGTTTCTCTCTGTTAGTTCTGCCATAAGCTGTAGTAAGAACAAACCATCTCCGCTGTGGTCCCATATTGGATCAAAACCACCTTCAGCCCTTTCTCTATAGATCTTTCCATCTGGAGTTACCCTTCGAGGAAACCAGCCATTCGGACATATCTCAATTCTGAAAAGGATCCAGTTCAGAAGTCTTTCACCTAACCACAGAAGTTTAGATCTTTTCTCTTTATCCTCTATAAGATCACTTATAATGATAAGTTGGTAGCCTATTTTGGCTAAAGAACCTGGACATAGCCAGTCATTGTTATGTTTAAAGTTGAGGCAGAATCTATTCTCTAATATGTCTCTATAGGGATATATAAAGCCAGTCTTATAATCAATAAAGCCATCTTCTAATATATGGTCTAGTATAGAAAGAGCTATATTCTTTATCACACTATCCTTTGTATATTCTGCATAGAGTAAAAGCTCATAACTTCCTCCGACTGCATTTGCTGCCCACCCCGGACCTTCCAGACCTCCAAAGTCATGCCATAACATTGGATTCCCATTTACATCCACAAAGGTGGATTTAGCACAGTAATGACCATTATACTCTGTAAGACAGCAATTTATAACAAAATTCACCGAGTCTCTCATACTGTCTAATATCGTGTAAGATGGGTCTTCTGGGAGAAAGAATAAACTTTCATTAGGTCTAGTCATAGCTCACCTTCGTATATAATTAGGCACTTTATTTCTCTAGATCCTTTTTATCCATACTTCCATAGGACCTGGCATTCTGTTTGCCCAGGCATAATATGGTATCGCAACAAACTCCGCCTCTTTTCTAAGAGAATTCGCTTCCTCTAGCGTGAGGTAGAGTTTCTTCCAATCCTTAGGATCGTTCAGATAACCTTTACCTTTGACCACCACTACACCACCAAGAATATCCCTGTATTCTTCCTTTAATTCTGTATCTTCAGGGATCTCTAAGTCCCATACATCTCCCCAGGGATTATCTGCCCCTTCTACGCAATATATGATGGGGCCTCTTCTTATTGCAAGCCTTCCCACATTATCTTTGATTTTTGGATGACTCTCCAAAAACTCTGGTTTCATATGAAACTCAAGCCTCACTATATCTCCGTCTTTCCATTCCCTGTCTATTACTATATAGCCTCTTTCCAATGTCATCTGTGGTTTTTCTCCATTTATCGAAAGAGAAAACTCTTTATTCCAGCCAGGTCTTCTTAAAAAGAGTTTAAATCTGGCATTTCCAGAGATCTTAAACTCTACCAATCCATTCCAGGGATAATCAGTCCTCTCCTCTATCACTATTTTAGAACCATTAATGCTGAATTCAGAGACATTGCTGGCGTAAAGGTGAACCCAAATCCCTTCGGAAGATACCGAATACATATAGCCTGGGATAGAGGTTATTGTTCTTGCTATATTAGGAGGGCAACAGGCACAGGCAAACCATCTCTGCCTCCTATGAGAACCCCTATCCGCTAGAGGATTCACATAAAAGTATTCTTTCCCATCTATTGAGATTCCAGATAGAATCCCATTATAGAGACAGAGTTCCATTATATCGGCAAATCTACTCTCTCCTGATACCAAGAGCATCCTATAGTTCCACATAAAGTTTGCTATACTGGCACAGGTCTCAGCATAGGCAGACTCGTTTGGGAGCTCATAATTTTCTCCGAAGGCTTCCCCTTCTTTTCTTGCTCCTGCTCCTCCGGTGACATACATCTTCTTTGTTACCAGATTATCCCAGAGTCTCTCTAATGTGTCCAAAAGAGCTTTATCACCCGTCTCCATATATAAGTCTGTAGCTCCACTATTTAGATACAGAGACCTTACCGCATGGCCAACAACTTCATCCAGTTCTCTAAATGGTTTGTGATCTATATGATAAAAACTTCCACCAATGATTCCTTTCCCTCTTTCGTCTATAAAGAATTCAGCTAGGTCTAAATATTTCTTATCGTTTGTCTCTCTGTAAAGTTCTACAAGAGCCATCTCTATCTCAGGATGCCCGGGAGTTCCTTCCTTCTTATCTGGACCAAATATTCTTCCTATATAATCTGCAAATTTTATAGCTATGTTTAAAAGATTTGTCTTTCCTGTAGCTCTATGATGTGCAATAGCGGATTGAATAAGATGGCCTGCACAGTAGAGTTCATGCATATCTTTTAGATTTGTCCAGCGATCCTGTTTTCTCTCAAATGTAAAATACGTATTTAAATAACCATCCTCATCCTGAGCTAGTTTGATCTCTTCTATAACACTATCTAACAGTTTATCTAATGCCTCATTATTCTTATACGCTAATAGATAAGATACTGCCTCTATCCATTTGTATACATCTGAATCGTTAAAGAAGAATCCGACAAATTCTCCAGAGATTTTTCCTGATGCCCTTCGGAAATTATCTATTCTATGGGTCTCCTCTAGAATTTCATACTGTGTTGGTAGGGTAACTTTTTCCATTATTTCTATCTTTTTAGCCCAGAAGTTGTCTGTCAATTTTACTGATTCAAGAGGTACAGGCTTTAACCTGGCGCACTTACTATTACTTGTATTTACCACATATGCCATTGTCCTTTCCTCCTTAAGATTTTATCCTTTTAATCCTGTCAAAGCTATACCCTGGATAAAATACCTCTGTCCTATAAAGAAGATTACTATCACTGGAGCAAGGACCACAACAGAAGCAGCCATAAGATAATGCCATTGAGCTGTATACATACTTCTAAAGACTGAAAGTCCTATGGCTAGTGTGTATTTATCTGGATCACTCAGATATATGATCGGCCCTAATAGGTCGTTCCATACACCTATAAAGTTGAATATCGCTACTGTTATAACTGCTGGTTTAGATAATGGAACCACAATACTCCAGAGGACTTTCAACGGACTGGCGCCATCCATATATGCAGCTTCGTCTAATTCGTATGGAATGGTCAAAAAGAACTGTCTCAATAAGAATATATAGAACATCCCACCACCAAACCATGCTGGAACAGTCAAGGGTATAAAGGTATTAAGGGCACCCAACATCTTCCATAGTATAAATGTGGGTATAAGAGTAACCGCATATGGTAGCATCAAAGATGTTAATAATATTGCAAATATCAAGTCTCGCCCTGGCCACCTTAGTCTTGCAAAGCTGTAAGCGCAGATGATAGAAGTCAAAACTACACCTGATTCATTAAATATCAAAATCTTAAGAGTATTTAAGAAATATTTTAAGAATGGTGCAGCAGTTAGCGCTTCAGGATAATTTTGCCATCTAAATGGTTTTGGAATCCATTCTGGGGGTAGGATAAAGATTTGACCTAGTTCCATAAAAGAGCTTCTAAGAAGCCATATAAATGGCAACATAAAGATTAATGAACCCAAGATTAGAATTATGTAAGTTATGGTTTTTCCAATCTTTATCGAAAGAGATTTGCTCAGAGTCATTGATAATTACCTCCTTCTGGCACTCTCATAGTAGACCCAATAAGGAGACGATTTAAAGACTACAAGAGTAAATGAAAGGATTATTAGAAATAATATTATTGCTAGAGCACAGGCATATCCCATCTGACCATATCTGAATGCAGAAAGATATATATAATATACATAGAACATACTTGCATAGTTTGGACCACCACTAGTCATTATATAAGCACTGGTGAAGACCTGAAAGCTTCCTATTATTGCCATAACCAGATTAAAGAATATGGTTGGAGTCATCATTGGGATAGTTACATATCTAAATCTGTGCCACCAGTTCCCTCCATCGATCTCTACCGCCTCATAAAGCTCTTGTGGAACACCTTGTAGTCCAGCTAGGAATATTACCATCATACCACCCATCCCCCATATACTCATAAATATTAGGGATGGGATAACCTGTTTTTCATCGTATATCCAGAGGAGTCTAGGTAAGCCGAACCTTTGTAAAATCTGATTTAGTAACCCAAAGTCGGGATTAAAGAGCCAGATCCATAGCATTGCACTGGCAATTGCAGGAGTGATGGATGGAAGATAAAATATAGTTCTAAATACTGGTAACCCCTTTACTTTCTGGTTTAAAAGAAGAGCAATTAAAAAGGCAAATATGATAGAGGCTATCACACTTCCCACCGAATAGTATACTGTAGCATAGATAGATTTTTTAAATATAAAATCTTCTATAAACATCTTCTTGAAGTTTCCAATACCTACAAAATGAGGGCTAGATACAACATTCCAGTCGGTAAAGCCTAATATAAAACTTGCTATCATTGGTCCTAATGTCCAGATAAGAAAACCCAATATAGCTGGAAGGGCTAAGATTATTCCCCATTTTGCTTCACTACCATAGAGAGAACTCTTTTTATACATCAGTTATCACCCTTATACTGTAGTTGGAGCCAGGAACAAATCCTGGCTCCAGATTTTTTACTTATCGTACCTTCCAACTAGGAGAGGCTTAATCTTATTAGCTATATTATCACATGCCACCTTTGCTGATACCTTGCCCAACCACACATTGCTTAGTTCCTGGTACATAATATCCGATATCTTACCCCAGTTTCTCAGGTAATAGCTTGGGCTTCTTCTACCATACTTCAGTAGATAATCTATAACTGCTGGTTTATACTCTGGTGGATGGACATCAGGGTCTAACCACTTTTCCATATACTTAGGATTAGTATAGTACCACTTTTGTAATGGCATCCAGAGTCCGCCTCTTATAAGAGATATAACCTTTTCACTGTTTGTAGTCCATTTGTAGAATTCCCAGGATTCCTTAAGATACTTCTGTGCAGAGGCAGTAAACATAACATTGGGGGACCCTAACTCCAGGCATACAGGCTTTCTTAATTTGGGAAGTGGGGCAACTCCAAGTTTTATTCTCCCTTCTTTTGCCATTTGTCCTAGGTCTAACAAAGCCCATTGTCCATCAATATACATAGCTACTTTCTTAGTCTGTAGTGCTATTCTAAGTGCAGGAAAAGCCTGCATCTGTGTTGGTGTAGGAGCCACTCGGTACTTGAGCATAAGATCTGCCAATTTTTGAATAGCCTCGACGGATGCCGGAGTATTTATCAAAGGACGTTTCCCTTCTGGATCACAGATATCTCCACCGTTAGACCATATGAAAGGAAGTATCGGACCCCACCAGGTACCAAAGGCAACCCCGAAGGTATCTATGTTGCTTGGATCGAAGCCAGGGTCTCCTGGATGTCTTCCATTCCTGTCTGTAGTTAACTTTATGGCTATATCAAGGAATTTATCCCAGGTCCAAGCTTCAGGGTTAGAAGGTGGATAAGGGATCCCTGCTTTATCAAAGATCTCTTTATTATACCAGAGGACCATAACTTCTGCTGCCAGATTTGTTCCGATAGTCTTCTTCCCCTTATCATACCAATACCAGGTCATAGAGAGACGATTTTCGATCTGTACAGATGGGTCTTTGTCCTGTTTTATTAAAGGCAGTATATCCATCAATATACCTTTCTCAGCCCATTCTAATGCAAGAGCTTCTCCTAACTGTGCTACATGAGGTGGTTCTCCGGCAGCAATCATAGCGTTTATCTTTTCGTCATAGTTAGATGGAATATAAATATCCTTCACCTTTATTCCAGGAAAAATGCTCTGGTATGCCTTTTCAAATTCTCTGCACATCTTTGCCTGTGCGTCTCTCTCTAGAGGGCTACCCCAATAGGTATA
>CAZZLK010000042.1:0-12422 GCA_964655195.1 uncultured bacterium | reverse complement strand
CACTCCCCAAGGAGAACCATTAATATGGCGGGGTGTTAGAAAAGGCGTTATAAAACCCAACCTTCTTTATGATGTTTTTCCTGTGGAAAGGGCTAATGAAGCTTTTTATAAACAGGCTTATGGGGATGTGGCTAAAGGGGTTTTAAAGTTTGACTAGCTAAGGTAATTCCAATTACTCTTTCAATGCACCGCTTGCAATCCCCTGAATAAACTGCCTGTGGAACAGGACATAAAAGAATATTACAGGAATCATACTTAATACTATGGCAGCAAAAAGTAGTCGATAATCAGTGTAATATCTCTGCTGGAAATTTAATAGTCCTACTTGTAATGGTCTTTTAGCATCATTTGTTATAACTATATACGGAAAGAGAAAGCTATTCCAGCTACCCATAAAACTAAATATAGCTAAAGCACTTAGAGCAGGTTTTGCCAATGGTAGCATTATATAGAGAAAAATCTTAAATTCTCCGCATCCGTCAATTCTAGCTGAGTCAGAGAGTTCTAGTGGAATCTGTCTAAAGAAGTTTCTCATAAGGAATATGCCAAAGGGACCACCAATTCCAGGTATTATTACTCCAGCGTAACTTTCTAGAAGCCCCAACCCTTTTAAGATAAAATAGAGAGGAATCATTATGGCTTCAAAGGGAATCATAAGTCCAAATAGAAATATAGAAAAAACTAAGGTATCTCCCCAAAAATTTATCCTACCAAAAGCATATCCTGCCAGGGAAGAAACCATTAAAGTCCCTAAGGTTATAGGGATTGCTATAATAAAGCTATTTATCATATACTGCATTAACTTCCCCGTAACCCACGCCTCAGTATAGTTATTAAAAAGGAATTGCTTGGGAAATCCAAAAGGATTACTAAAAATTTCCGTGTTATTCTTGAAACTATTAAGTACTACCCAAGAAAAAGGAATTAAGGCTATAAGTGTATAGATTAAAAGGATGATAAATATAACCCTCATTTTATCCCTCACTCCTTTCTCTAATTCTTATAAATAGTATAGTTATTGTAAAGATCAATAAAGCTTGCATCAAACTCAGAGCACAACCATAACCTACTCTATTTGAAGCAAAGGCTGTTTTATATATTAACGTCGAAAGGACTTCGCTTCGATGAAAAGGACCTCCTTGAGTCATTCCCCATACCATATCAAATGTCATAAGAGAATTAATTAAAGCCAAAGAAAGCACTAAAGTGGTGGTGGGACGAATAGATGGAAGTGTAACATACCAGAATTCCTGCCATCCATTTGCTCCATCTACTTTTGCAGCATCGTAAAGTGTAGGGTCTACACTCTGCAGTCCAGCCAGATATAAAACCATATAGTATCCATAAGCTCTCCAGCTATTTGCTATACAAACAGCAATAAGAGCCCATTCTGGACTTCCTAACCATCCTCTCGCTAGATGGCCATAACCTATCGACTTTAAAAATGTATTTATAAAACCTATTAAAGGATCATAAATCCTACCCCAGATTAGCGCAGTAATCATAGGTGAGAGCATATTAGGGAAAAAGAGCACGCTTCTAAAGAAAGATTGTCCGGTAATACATCTAGATATCAGAACAGCAAGGAGAAGAGCGGTTCCTTGGGATAAGATAAGAGAAATAAGAACCCATTTTATGTTATTAAGAAGGGCTAATCCCAACACAGGATCGGAAAATGCCTCTATATAGTTGGCAAAGCCTATAAATCTTTTGATAGGGTTAAAGCCATCCCAATCATAAAAACTAAGAATTATACTTTGAGTTAGAGGCCTAAGTGTAAACACTGAATAGAAAATCAAAGCTGGTAGAATAAACAAATATGCCCATAGGTTTAATCCACGTAACTTTCTTTTTAGATCCACCTTCTCTGCCTCCTTTAGAAGGGAGGAGTAGATTTTAAAAGCACTCCTCCCTTCTGTATATCCCTAAAATTTACTTAAGAATAAGCCCAGCCGCTTTTGCCCTTTCCCACTCTTTCTGAATGTTCCTATTACACTCTTCTGGTGAAATCATTAGACCCATAAGTCCTTGAATATTTTCATAATAGACATTCTTGACAGTAGTCGGTATATAGACACTTAGATTATAACCTATACCTTTAGGGTCTTTCAGCTTTTGAATTACATCAATCTGGAGTGGATGAAGGTCTTTCTTTACCTTAGAGAAATCAAGGATAGGAAGGGGAGGAATGACTTTACCTACGGTTAACATCATCCTCTGTCCTTCTGGAGTATTAAAGAGGGTATCAAGTATTTTAACGCACTCTTCTGGATATTTCGTCTTGGCTGAGATTGCATAACCTGAACCTAGTCCTCCTGTAAATCTTCCAGGGACATCTTTACCTATGGGAGGTAAAATGAAATAACCAAAATCCATCTTGGAATATTCTTTCAAGTATTCGTATAATATCCATGTACCCATAAATGTCATAGCTGCTTTCTCAGTCCATAAAAGATTGTTTGACTCGCTATATTTTAGAGAGTTACATTCCTTATACACTAGATCGCTTCTGACTAGCTCTTGGAGTTCTTTAGCTCCCAAGTTAAATTCTGGTGAATCCCATCTGCCATTACCGTAAAGGAGTCTTTCTACTCTTACCTTACCTGCTGAAGCTTCTATAAAATTAGCATATATATGTCCTCTAGGTGCAGGGTCCCTTGTACCTTGAGTTACAGGTATATAACCTGCAGACTTTAACTTAGAAAGTAAGTTTTTAAATTCTTCATAGGTCTTGGGGATATTTAGTCCTAACTTTTTAAAGATATTCTTATTATAGAAAGGACCTATATACTCTACCTCGCTTGGAAGTCCATACTTTTTCCCATTATATGTAACCGATCTTAATGTCCACGGGAAGAGTTTCTTATCCCATCCATATTTTGCATAAAATTCATCAAGTGGATACAGAAGACCTGCTAGAGCAAGCATCCCCATCCTTCCGGGGGCAGCATCTATCTGCATTATGTCTGGACCAGTTCCCCCAGCTAAAGCTAACTGGAGAGCTCCACTGTCTATATCTGCAAGACTTATAGGAGAGGCTTCGATTTTTATATCAGGATTTTTCTGTGTATACCACTTGAAAAATTCTAGCATCCATTCGCCTTCATAGGCAAATTTAATAACTTTTTGCCCATAAGCCGAACTAATACTTGTCATACCTATAAAAACTACAAGTAATACACCCAATACTCTAAAAGACCTTCTCATCTTTAAAAACACCTCCTACGAATAATTTTGGAAAAATTTTACACTAAATATCATCTGATACACAGAGAGTTTTATCCATATCCCACCCCCTTACCTAAAATCTTTTCAGCAAGCTTTTTGCCAGAGATAATACGACTTACAGCCATCTTGGTTAACTTTTCTGCCAGCTCCTTCTGAGAGACTGGGCTTTCAGCTTCTACTTTATCGATCCACTCCTTTGGAAACTTAGAAGCTCCCTTAAAAGCTCCAGCTATAGAACCAGCCATAGATGCTATAGTATCTGCATCTCTTCCAAAATTAGCTCCAAATATAACTGACTCTTTAGGATCACCATCAGCCAGATAAAAAAGGGCTAGCGCCACTGGAACGGTCTCCCTAGCATCTGGTATCGCCCTGTTTTGAATAAGGTATTCTTTGTAATACCTTTCTCTAAAAATATTATAATCTTGAACATCCTTAGCAAGATTTACTACACTTTCGATAGCCCCTCTAATAATAGAAGCACTTTTCGAGGGTAAATATTCCATAGAAGCCCTTATGATAGAACCCACAGAAGATTCTGGGTTAAAAGCCTCTGCTACCGCTGCGGCTATTGCACAGGCAGCGTCTCGGCAAAAATTATGATGAATCAAGCTTGCTACCTCGTAAGTCTCTAAGACAGCCTGCCTTGGATTTCCTGCATTTATAATCCCCATAGGAGAGATACACATAGCTGAGCTACTACTAGCCATATTCCCATTCCCCGCTTCTCTTGGGGGAATATCTTCAGCTCTTAGTTTCCAAAAAGCATTCATTACTGGAGTATAGAATAGTCTTGTTTTTAGGAACAAATCCTCCTGACTAAGCCACTCTTCTGCCCAGGCATCTGCTGTAGGGTATCCTTCTGTCTTTATAATAGTATTACAGAGGATATGTTTTAAAGCTGAATCATCAGTTCCTACACCAGAAAAATCATTTATTTCTCCAAACTTCTCCTGTATCTCTAAATAACTTTTCCCTTCTGCTGGACTCCCCATTGCATCCCCTATAACTCCCCCAACTAAACAACCTAACACTTTATCAAACAGCCTATCTAAAGTCTCTTCCATAATACCTTATCTCCCATCTCTTATTGACTTTTAGCCACTTTAGAGATATTATATCTAATGTATTATATATTTGTCAATAGGAGGAGACGATATGTATAAAAAATGGTCGACTAATCTTATTCCCTTCGGGGGCAATATGGATAGATTTGTTGTGGGAGGATATCAAGAAAGCCTTCCAATCAATAAAAGACTTGAAGCTGCTGCCCAAATAGACGGTTTAAAAGCTGTAGAGCTACACTATCCGGGGATGATAAATAAAGAAAATCTAGAAGAGATTAAAAAAATCCTGGCATCTTTCAATTTAGAATGTTCTCTTGTCTCTCCTAGCATCTCTGGAGAAGCAAAGTGGGCAAAAGGAGCCCTTTCTAATTTAGACAGGGATATAAGAGAAGAGGTAATTAAGCGTATAAAGGATGCGATGGACTTATCTATAGCTCTTATGGCTTATAAGATAAACTTATGGCCTGGTCTTGACGGATATGACTATCCTCTTCAGGTTAACTATTCTAAAAAATGGGATACACTTATTACAGCTATTAAAGAGTGTGCAGATTATAATCCTTCGGTAAAAATTTCAATAGAGTATAAATTTAAAGAGCCCAGAAATAGATGCTTCATCTCAGATGTAGGAAAACTCCTATATCTCATAGAAAAAGTAGATAGAGACAATGTGGGAGCTACACTGGACTTTGGTCATAGTATTATGGCATTAGAAGACCCTGCAGAGGCAGTTACTCTTCTTCTTAAGGAGGGGAAACTGTTTCACATTCATTTAAATGATACCTGGGGAGACTGGGATTGGGATATGATAGCAGGTGGTGTTCATATATACGAATATATAGAATTCTTCTTCTGGTTAAAAGAGCTAAAATATGAAGGCTGGTGTTCCTTTGATCTTTATCCTTCTAGAGAAAATCCACAAAGAGCCATTAGTGAAAGTATAAAGAATCTGGAAAAATTCATTGAAATTGCCGATAAGATAGAGAGAAAAAGATTCTTAGAACTCCTAGAGAAGGAAGATACTACAGAACTTATTGAATTTATAAGAGGTGAACTATTTTGAAGATAGGACTTGCAGTAGCACCTGAAAAGGCTTCTCCGCTCGCTTTTGTAGTATTTAGAGGCAGACTAGATACTATTCTGGAAAAGGTATCCAGATTTGGATACCAGGGAATAGAGTTAGCTTTAGCAAGTAGCAAAGAGATAGATATTAAAGAGCTAAGAGATCTATTGGTTAGATTTAAACTTGAACTCCCCGTTATATCTACAGGTAGAGTCTTTGCTGAATATAAAGTATCGCTCTCCCATCCAGAAGAAGAGATAAGAAGAAGAGCCATAGAAATTATGAAGTCCCTGATAGATGTTGCATCTGAATTTAGATCTAAAGTAAATATCGGAAGAATCAGAGGAATAGTAGATGGAGAGGATAGGAAACTGGTAGAGAGAAGGTTTATTAACACTGTAGCTCAAATACTTGAATATGCAAAGGATAAGGGAGTTGAACTGATAATAGAACCTGTAAATAGATACGAGACAGATTTTATAAATACCGTAGAAGATGGGCTAGAAATAATTGAGGAATTTAACAGGCTGGGATTCAGTAATGTAGGGCTTATGCCAGACCTCTTCCATATGAACATAGAAGAGAAAAGTATCGAAGAAAGCCTGAAAATGGCGAGTGATAAAATCTCTTATATCCATTTTGCTGATAGTAATAGGTATGCTCCGGGAGATGGGCATCTGGACTTTATTAGTATCATAAATACCCTGAAAGAGATAGGATATGATGGTTATATTACTCTTGAGATCCTTCCGAAACCTGAACCTGAAATAGCAGCCATTAGAGGAATAGATTTTATCAGAAATATCATAGGGAGTTAATAATGAATATAAAAGAACTAGAAAGGATTGCCAATGAATTAAGAGTACTTACTTTAAAAGCAGTATACAATGCCCAATCAGGACATATCGGAGGCTCCTTCTCCTGTGCTGAGATAATAACTGTATTATACTTTTATAAGTTAAAGATAAATCCAAAAGATCCCCTGTGGGAAGACAGAGATAGATTCATCCTTTCCAAGGGACATGCTGCACCTATGCTCTATTCTGCTTTAGCAAAAAGAGGTTTCTTCTCTGAAGAAGAACTTGTAAATAGTTTAAGGAAAATAGGGAGTAGATTTCAGGGGCATCCAGATATGAGAAAGACCCCTGGAGTAGAGATGACAACTGGTTCTTTAGGACAAGGGTTATCTGTAGCGATAGGAATAGCGCTGGGGGCAAAGTATATAGACAAAAAATCTTTCAGAGTCTACACCTTATTAGGTGATGGGGAATTGAATGAAGGGCAGGTCTGGGAAGCATTTATGTCTGCAAGTAAGTATAAACTTGATAATCTGGTATGCATATGCGACAGAAACAGGGTACAGCTTGATGGCTATACAGAAGAGATAATGCCACTAGAACCTCTCAGACTTAAGATCGAAGCTTTCGGCTGGGAAGTATTAGAGATAGATGGACATAATATAGAGGCGATAATCAGAGCCTTAGATTATGGGGAGACTGTTAAGAATAAGCCCACCTGTATTATTGCATATACAGTAAAGGGTAAAGGGGTATCCTTTATGGAAGATACCCATAAATGGCATGGAAGACCCCCAAATAGGGACGAATATGAAGAAGCCCTAAAGGAACTGATGAAAGAGGGAAAGGTATGAAAAGATCTATAAGAGAAGCCTATGGAGAAGCTCTGGTAAAAATTGGTTCAGAAGAGCCAAGACTTGTAGTATTAGATGCCGATGTTTCTAACTCTACAAGAACCATACACTTTGCAGAGAAGTTTCCTGAGAGATTCTTTAACATTGGAATAGCGGAGGCAAATATGATGGGGATATCAGCCGGTCTAGCTCTTCTGGGTAAAATTCCTGTGGTAAATACATTCAGTTTTTTAACTACTCTAAGATGCGGAGATCAGGTAAGGACCTCTATAGCTTACCCAAGGCTTAATGTAAAGATCGCTGGAGCATACGGAGGACTCTCTGATAGCTATGATGGACCTACTCATCACTCAATCACTGATATAGCCATAATGAGAAGCATCCCAAATATGAATGTAATGGTCGTTGGGGCACCGGATGAGGTGGAAGATATACTGAGAATAGCAGTAAAGATCGACGGACCTGTCTTTATCAGACTATCAAGAGGAGAAGCCTATCCCATTAAAGAGTTAATCCCTGAAGCTCCACCTGTTGAATTTGGTAGGGGAAGGATCTTAAAAGAGGGGGAAGATATAACAATAGTAGTAACTGGAACTCTTACTGGAAGGGTTCTAGAGGCAAGTAGTATCCTGGAAAGAGATGGTATTTCAGCCAGAGTAATTGAGATCCACACGATAAAGCCCATAGATAAAGATCTCATACTTGAATCCGCTCTAAAGACAGGTGCTATTGTTACAGTTGAAGAACACAATGTGATAGGTGGATTGGGTAGTGCTGTAGCAGAGGTATTATCTAAAGAGTACCCCGTGCCTGTAGAGATGATAGGTATAAAAGACACATTTGCTGAATCGGGAGATTATGAGGCACTTTTAGATAAGTATGGACTTGGAATATATAATATACTAGATAAGGCAAAAATAGCACTAAAAAGAAAGAGAGGGGAATGAATGAAGGTTGATAGTAATGTACTGCATCCCAGTTTGAGGGAGATATGCTATAACTTTATAAAGGATAGAATACTTGACCAGACTTATCCAAGTGGTTCTAAGATAGATATAGATGAGATAGCTAAAGCTCTTGGTGTAAGTACTACACCTGTTAGAGAGGCGATCTCTCAACTAACATCCGAAGGGCTTATATACAACATTCCTAGAAGAGGCTTTTATGTCTCAGAATTTTCTCCTGAGTACTTAGAGGATATATTTGATGTAAGAGAACAGCTAGAGATATTAGCGGTTGAAAGGGCAACAGAGAAAGCCAGCAAAGAGGATATCGAAGAACTGAAGAGGCTGATAGAAAAATACAAAGCTTCTTTTAACAAAAAACCGTGGAACAAATGCTATGAACTCGATCGTCAGTTCCACGAAAAAATAGCTGAGATCTCTAAAAATAAGATGCTTATTAATATATTGAGAGAGATTGGAGATACCATACAGGCTATCAGAACCCTACACTGTAAGACTCTAAGAGACCTGGAAATAACACTGAAAGAGCATACAGACATACTCTCCGGAATTTCATCCAAAGACCCTAACAGGGCAAAAGAAGCTATGAAAATACATCTAGAACATGTAAAAAGAGACCTGATAAAACTTATAGGTTCAGCAGATCTCCAGAAAACCAAACTATAAATAAAGTTACAAAAAGGTTGCTGAGAATAGATTGGAAGAGAAATTTGTTAGAGGATTGAATAACCTGGTCTGTCCATATACCCCCTAGAGTAGGCTCTATAAACTTTTGCGTGTAGTCTAAAAATTAGGGGAATACCCACCGACTCCTTGTAGGTATTCCCCTTTTTACTTTGTTTGTGAGAAAATTATTATAGAATAAAACCTTATAAGGTGGTGACTAGACCTATGCTACTAACTCTACTAAAATATCTAAAACACTATATAGAACTAATAAAGCTTGAAACATCACCCAATATTATAACAGTAAGACTTAAGAAACGTAAAGTCATATGTGAACAATGTCACATAAAGATGCACTTTCATGGTTTCGCTAGACAGAGGAAAGTTCTTATGGGTGAATCTTCATGGATAGTTTATCGTCCGCTAAGATACATTTGTCCAAGATGTAGAAGAACCAAAGCAATAAATATACCTTCTGTAAAGCCAAAAGCCAGGATAACTGAAGAATGTAAAGGACAGATAATTAAGGCACTAAAGTACAGGGTAAGTATAAATGAAGTAGCAAAGAGGTATGGGATAAGCCATACTACAGTTACCAGACTCTTACGGTCATACAATACCACAATAGACTGGGAAAAGTTTGAAGGTGATTTGAGACTGGGTATAGATGAACACTCATTCAGGGGCTACGATATGGTCACATCAGTAAGAGGATTAACTACACATACACAGTGAGGAAGATATTTTACAAAGGGATAGAACATCTAAAAGACAAAGAAAAAGAGAAGTTAAAGAAGGTACTTAAAGAACATCCCTATTTAGTACCGTATTATGTGATAAAGAAGTTGATAAGGAAGGTATACAAAGCAAGGGACAGAAGTGAAGTCAAGATGATACTAGAAACTGGTATAAACTATGGCAGGAAGGTAGGAGACCCAGATTTGAATAGATGGATAGATAAATTGGCAAAATACGAAGAGTACATACTAAACTACTTTGAGAGTCGGACTACAAATGCACAACTAGAGGGGAACAATCTATTAGTTAAGTTACTAAAGAGGATAAGCTTTGGATTTAGGAACCCATTAAATTACACTCAGAGGCTTAGTATAGCGTTTAGTAGCATTTAGCAGATAAAAAACTATTAGTGATAGGGTTGAGGGATTTCGAGAAAGAGGGGGTATGGGATAATTTTTTTAACTTAAGGGTGGGATATAGGAAATATTCTTCTAAAAAGAGGTAATTTGTGTCTAGGATGATCTCCAAATTGCAGAACTATAAGCTAAGAAGAGGATATTCTTAAGATCCACCCCACGCAAAAAGTTGAAGAGTCGGAGATATCTTTAAATTTTTTAAAATCAGTAGTATAATATCCCTAAAGAAATCTATACTGTGTTTTACTATAGAAAACTAAGAAGGAGGATGAGAGGATATGAGAAACTGGTATGTTTTGGTAGTCTTAATCTTATGTATTAGTATGCTTCTTGGAGTCACCAAAATAGGTTTCGGTGCGGGAAATATAGAAGTAGGAGAGTATTACAATCTCTCAGATTATGAAAAGCTCACTGGTAAGAAGATCACTAAATTTGGCGAAGCTCCCCAGCTAGCAGAACTAGTGAAACAAGGTAAGCTTCCACCAGTAGAACAAAGGCTTCCCAAAAATCCCTTAGTTGTGACACCTTACGAAGAGATAGGACAGTATGGTGGAACCTGGAGAAGAACTTGGTCAGGGCTTTCCGACTCTGCAGGACCTTACAAGATATGCAGTGAGCATCTAGTAATGTTTAATAAGGATGGTACTAAGATTATCCCCAACGTGGCAGAGAACTGGAAGGTTTCCAGAGATGCTAAGGTCTATACATTCAAACTTAGAGAGGGGATAAAGTGGTCCGATGGAACACCTCTTACAACTGAAGATGTGATGTTCTGGTACGAAGATATTCTTCTAAATAAAGAGCTTACTCCAACAGTTCCTACTTGGCTTTTAGCTGGGGGTAAACCTTGCAAGATAGAAAAGATTGATACATACTCATTCAGAGTTACATTTGAAGAGCCTAGCCCACTCTTTCTCATATCTATAGGGAAGATGGGTGGTGGGCATACATTTTTTGCTCCAAAACACTACTTAAAACAGTTCCATCCCAAATATATCCCAAAAGAAAAGTTAGATGAGTTTGTAAAGAAAGAAGGACTTCAGAACTGGTATCAGCTCTTCAGTAATAAGAATGACTTTTTGCAAAATCCAGAACTGCCAGTAATCTATCCTTGGAGAACCACCACCCCTCACACTGTTACGCTCCAGATAATGGAGAGGAATCCCTACTACTGGAAGATAGACCCTGCTGGCAATCAGCTCCCATACATAGACAGGATAACCCATATGTTGCTTCAGTCTGGGGAGACTGCGGTCTTAAAGGCTATCGCTGGTGAGGTAGATATGCAGGAAAGAGGGCTTGCTCTTGCAGACTATACGCTGCTTATGGAAAATAGAGTTAAAGGAGATTACAGGGTATTAAGATGGCCACAGGGAACAGGAGCTAGTCCAGCTATAATGCTCAATCAAAATGTAAAAGATCCGGTACTAAGGAAAATCTTCGAGGATAGGAGATTCAGAATAGCTCTCTCTTTAGCTATAAACAGAGAGGAAATAAATCAACTGTTCTATCTAGGTCTGGGAGAACCAAGGCAGGCATCTATAATAAGCGGAGCTCCATTCTACGATCCAGAGTGGGAAAAAGCCTATGCGGAATATAATCCTAAAAAGGCAAATGAATATCTAGATAAAATGGGACTGACTAAAAGAGACAAAGATGGATTCAGGTTAAGACCAGACGGTAAGACCCTAGCAATCACCATAGAATATTCTGGAGATAGGCCATATATGGAAGTAATAAAGAAATACTGGGAAAATATAGGAATAAAAGTAGCACTAAAGCCATTAGAACGTTCTCTATATGTAACAAGAGCTAGGGCTGGAGAATTAGAAGTAGGAGTGTGGGGTTTTGATAGGAATGTGGCAATTCTTTCAGATCCAGGACACCTACTAGGAACAGTAGCAGAAGCTCCATGGGCTCCTCTCTACGGGACTTGGTATACTACGGGTGGAAAGGGTGGCGAAGAACCAAAAGGAGACATCAAGAAAATCTATGAGTTCTGGGATAAAGTAAAGGTCACTGGAGACGAAAAGCAGAGGAACAGATACTTTAAGGAGATAATTAACCTCCACAAAAAGAATATATGGATGATAGGGCTAGTGGGAGAAGTACCACAACTCATCGTAGTAAAGAATAACTTCAGGAATATTCCTGACGGGCTTCTGTGGGATGATAATATAAGATCTCCAAAGAACGCCCGTCCAGAACAGTTCTTCTTCAAGAAGTAATCAGTTTGTCAACCATAATAGGGTGGGCAAATGCCCACCCTATTATTTTTATGAAACAATTACCCGATTCACCAATACGGCTCATAAAATTTTGCGTGGATTGTTTTAGTCCCGGTAGCGTAATCTATAGGTGCGCATAATTATTTTAATTTGTTTAAAGGACAAGCGCGAGACGCTTGTACTACCAGTATTTTTGAATCTTATTTACCACGCAAAAAGTTGAAGAGTCATGTTAATGTTCTACAGTAACGCCACCTGCGATATAATGACTGTATGAGTACATTGAAGATAGAGTTAGAACTACCAGAAGAGATAGTTGAATATCTTGGAACTCAAGAGTTAGACAAGTCTATAAAGGAGCTAATAATACTTAACCTCCTAAGAGAACATAAGATCTCTC
>CAZZLK010000041.1:0-13958 GCA_964655195.1 uncultured bacterium | reverse complement strand
TCGATACAACCATCTTCACTGAAAGGGGTTAACATAGGGACTATCGGACCTTCAACTCTATCCAAATCTATCACCTCTATATTTAAATATCTGGGGGGTAGACTGTCTACCCCCAGCTTATCTCAGAATAGATATAAAACGGGATCTTTAAGGGCTTCCCCTAAGTCTCTCAGGAACATCGCAGCTGGTGCTCCATCTACTATGCGGTGGTCTACAGATAGACTTAAGACGACCTCATTTACTGTCATATTACCAGGCTTAAGCACCTCTTTTATCCTTCCAATACCCAGTATAGCAACCTGAGGTGGATTTATTATTGGGGTAAAGAAGTCTATCCCAAACATACCAAGGTTTGTTATGGTGAATGTTCCACCAGAAAGTTCATCGGGAAGCACCTTTCCCTCTCTTGTCCTATTTACTAGGTCACTTGTTATTCTGGCTATCTCAAAGATGTTCTTCTTTTCCGCCTCTTTTACAACAGGGACCAGAAGGCCCTCTTTCACCGCTACCGCTACTCCCATATTTACAGTATTAAATATGGTGAGCTTTTCTCCGTCAAAGTGGGCATTCAGGTTTGGATGATCCTTTAGAACCAGCGATACAATTCTTACAAAGATGTCGTTGAATGTTGGGACTGGCAGGTTATTTGTAGAAGCCTTCTCTTTAAGCCTTTCTCTGATCTTAACTATATTGGTTACATCAGCAGTAAATTCTAATGTGATGTGAACAGCCTCTCTGTAGCTCCTTGAAAGTCTACTGGCGATCTCTCTTCTTAAAGAAGAGATGGATTCTTCTCTATATGTTGCCTCTGAAACCTTTATAGATGGCTCTGTGGTAACCTGAGGTGTAACCTCTACCTTCTTATGTGCCTCTATATATGCCAGTACATCCTTCTCCACAATTCTACCATCCGGTCCAGTGCCTTTAATAAGAGACAGATCTATTCCAGCCTCTCTGGCAAGTCTCTTGGCTGCTGGAGATGCCTTTATTATCCCTTCTTCGGCTTTTACTTCTTCCTTCTTTTCTTCGACCTTAACCTCTTCCCCTTCCTCTCCTATGATCGCTATAGGCTGTAATATTGGAACGACATCTCCTTCTTTGGCGATGATCTTCAGTAATGTTCCTTCGTAAGGAGACTCTACCTCCATATTGACCTTATCCGTCATTATCTCAACAATAGGCTCTCCCTTTTCTACCCTGTCTCCTTCCTTCTTTAACCACTTGGTTATGGTCCCTTCCTCCATAGTCATTCCAAGTTTTGGCATAACAAACTCTTTACCCATAAGACCCTCCTAGAGTATCTCTTTTATGGCAGAGATAATTTCCTTCTCCTGAGGGATAAATTCATCCTCAAGCGGTCTGGAGTATGGAACAGGTGTATCTGGTGCTGTAACTCTGAGTATTGGTGCATCCAGGTAGTCAAATGCGTTCTCTACTAACACTGCCACTATCTCTGCTCCAAAACCATTTGTCTTTACTGCTTCATGTACAACTATTGCATGCTTTGTCTTCTTCACGGATCTTACTAAGGTCTCAATATCCAGAGGTTTTAGTGTCCTGGGGTCAACAACCTCCACACTTATTCCCTCTTTCTCCAATTCTTTTGCTGCATTGAGTGCCTTATGAACCATCATAGCTGTTGCTATTACTGTTACATCCTTGCCCTCCCTTTTGACATCGGCAACCCCAAGAGGTATTGTATACTCTTCCTCAGGAACAGGTCCCTTAAAATTATAGAGCATCTTGTGTTCCAGGAATACGACAGGATTATCATCCCTTATGCTTGACTTCAAGAGTCCCTTTGCATCATACGGGGTAGAAGGCATCACAACCTTTAACCCTGGGACATGGACAAAAAATGCCTCCAAGCACTGACTGTGCTGGGCTGCATTTCCTCTTCCTGCTCCACAGGGGGCTCTTAGGACCATAGGAATCTTCGCCTTTCCTCCAAACATATATCTGATCTTTGCTGCCTGATTTACAAGCTGATCCATTCCTATTGTTGCAAAGTCTACATACATAAGTTCTGCTATCGGCCTCATACCTGTCATTGCAGATCCAACAGCTGAACCGACTATTGCAGCTTCTGATATTGGTGTGTCTTTTATCCTTTCTGGTCCAAACTCAGCCAGCATCCCTCTTGTTACACCAAATGCACCACCATATATCCCGATATCTTCACCCATAATAAACACAGTTGGGTCTTTCCTCATCTCCTCGCTCATAGCTTCTCTTATTGCTTCTGCAAATGTAATCTCTCTCATCTTCTATCACCTCTTTTTATGCATAAACATCAGTCAGAAGATCTTCTGGATCTGGGAATGGGCTTGCCTTGGCAAATTCTACCGCATTATTCAGATCATCATCGACTTTCTTCTGTAGCTCTTTGAATCCTTCTTCAGTAAGTAACCCTTCAGATATAAGTCTCTCTTTAAATCTCCTTATTGGACATTTCTCTCTCCATTCAGCCTCTTCCTCTCTTGTCCTGTATGCCCTGGCATCGCTACGAGAATGTCCTCTCCACCTGTATGTAAGTGATTCTATAAGAATTGGCCCCTCTCCATTTCTTACCTTCTCGACCGCCTCACTTACAGTATCATAGACAGCTATAACATCGTTCCCATCCATAACTATACCGGGGATGTTATATGCCTTTGCCCTGTCAGCAAGCCTCTCTATTTTTACCGCTTTATTTACAGCCATAGACATTCCGTATAGATTGTTCTCTATAATGTATATTACCGGCAGGTTCCATATGGATGCGAGATTCAGTGATTCATGGAAAGAACCTTGATTAACCGCTCCGTCACCAAAGAAACATATAACCACCTGCTTTGTCCCCTTCATCTTTATAGAGAGTCCTGCACCTGTAGCTATTGGGATACCTCCACCTACTACACCATTTGCCCCCAGAATACCTATGTTTATATCAGCTATGTGCATAGAGCCACCCTTACCTTTGCAATAACCTGTCTTTCTACCTAAGAGTTCTGCCATCATATACTTGACATCTCCACCTTTAGCTATACAGTGTCCATGTCCACGGTGTGTGCTTGTTATGTAATCGTCTTTATTCAGAGCCTTACAGGCTCCCACTGCGGTGGCTTCCTGCCCTATGTAGAGGTGAGTACTCCCATGGATGAGGTTTAATGAGAACAACTCCTCAACCTTTTCTTCGAACCCCCTTATAAGCATCATCTTGTAGAGCATATCGATTTTGTCCTCTCTTGATAACCTTTCCGAATACTTCATCATCATCCTCCTGTATTTAATAACTCTCTCGCTGTTTGCTCATCTGTAACCAGACTGTTTAACACTCCCATTCTAAGGGCACCAAGAATAGCCCTTGTCTTGTTTTTCCCTCCTGCCACACCAATAACATATGGAATCTCCTTAAGCTCTTCTATGCCTATCCCAATAATTCTGTTATCCAGAGAAGAGGATACGGGCTTACCATTTAAGTCATAGAATCTCCCAAGTATATCTCCAACACCTCCTCTTTTTCTTATCTCTTCAAGCTCCCCTTCTGATATGCAACCAGATGAAAGGAGTATGGAGTTACTGTCCATAGCCCCTATGCCAACAATGGCTATGTCTACCTTTCGTGCTAGGGACAGGACCTCTTTTATATGACTTTCATTAAGCATCATATCCCTTATCTCAGAGTTATCCACTATCATAGGAGCTCTGAGGATATAGGCGCTACCATCCAGTTTCATTGCAAGGGTCTTTGCCAGCTCATCAGCATAGACCGAGGAATTTAAGGGATTCATACTCCCTACTAGCTGTACTACCCTGATCTTTTGACCCGTAATGTCCCTTGTAAAATTACTGACAACCTCATAAAGGGTAGAACCCCATGATATCCCGAGAGTTTCTATTCCCTTTATCTTTCTCTTCAGTAGATCAGCCCCTCCTCTTCCAAGATTCTGTTTCAGAAGAGCTAGATTATCGCTGGAGGAGACTATAATCACCTCTTCAAGCGAAAATGCCTTTTCCAGTTTATTCTCCAGTTCAGGGAATATCTCGTTTGGAATATCAAGTCTTATGGAGACTATACCAGACTTTCTTGCATAGTCTAGCATCCTGGAGATGGTAGGACGAGATATCCCTAGCTGTTTCGCTATCTCTTCCTGCGTCTTACCTTCAGTATAGTACAGATAAGCCACTCTTACAACTGTATGCAGATACTCCCAATCTTTATCATTCATAGTATAAATTTTAGTAGATATATTTCAGTTTTTCAAGCATTGAAATTTTGTTCGCCTTTTCCACTGGGATATTTACTTTTGGTGAATTTTATGAGAAAATCTTACTGGAAAATCCAGTTCAGGGAGGGATAAAGATGTCTAAGGAATGGATTGTAAAGGCTATGGATATGGCATTTCAGGAAGGTAGGGGCCTGTGGGCAGATTCTCTTATTGACGTTATAAAAGACCTGACCAGCGAGCAGGCAAAATGGAAGCCAGAGGGAAAGGATATACATTCCATATGGGAGATAGTAAACCATATAATCTCAGGAAAGAAGTTTATACTTTCTGCCCTTGAGGGTAAAAAGCCGACCTATCAGGAGGAAAAGGGAGAAGGTGTCTCCTGGGAGGATACTGTAAAACAACTGAAAGACACCCATGAAAAGATTATGTCTCTTCTGAAAGAGAAGTCTATCAACCTGGATGATAAGATACCTGAAGAGGACTCTACCTGGGGCGAGATGCTGTTTGGGGTCCTTGCCCATGACTGCTACCATCTGGGACAGATAGTTATACTTAGAGGATTACAGGGTATAGAGTAGCTATGGATTTTTCGAGCCATAACGCTGAGGTAAAGGAGGTCTGGTCTTCCTATTACTCGGGTAGACCTGTGAGGGTTCCTGTATATTTTAATATGAACCCCAGGATGATACTCTTGGACCCTGCGCTGAATAAGGAGGGCGTCTCTTTTAAAGGCTATTTTGAGTCTCCAGAAGTGATGGCTAAGATACAGCTGAAGTTCAGGAAGTGGGTGAGGTTTAATGTCCCACAGGATAGAGAGATGGGGTATCCAGAGGATAACTGGGGCGGATGCTGGGTAGACTTTCAGAATTCGTACGAGGCTTTATATTTTGGATGCAGGCTCTTCTACTGGGAAGAGTCTCTTCCCGATATAGAACCTGTCCTGAAGTATAGGAAGGAACTGATTGAGGAGTTAAATCCTGATCCAGAAGATAACCCATTTCTCAGGAAGGTTCTGGATTATTACGACTACTTTTTGAGCATATCTGATGAGCTATACGAAGGAATCCCGATAGGTAAGCCGCAGATACCTCTTACAGGTACAGATGGACCTTTTACCGTATCTGCCCAGATAAGGGGGGCTAGTCAACTCTGTATAGACATATATGAAGACCCCGATTTTGTCCATAGACTTATGGATTTTGTAACAGATGCTACTATTAAGAGAATCACCTATATAATGGACAGGTTCGGTTTAGAATATCCAAGAAAATCCTGGGGTTTTGCCGATGATAGTATAGAACTCATCTCTGAAAAGATCTATAAGGAGTTTGTCCTTCCCTATCATAAGAGACTTGTTAAGGCTTTCTCTTTAGGTGGACCCAACAGTATACATCTCTGTGGTAGAGCTTCTCATCACTTCCTCACTATAAAAGAAGAGCTCAACGTTATGGACTTTGATACCGGATATCCAACCGATCTGGGTGAGATGAGAAAGGTCCTTGGTCCAGAAGTAACTCTTAGAGGAAATATAAGTCCAATGCTTCTCTTACAGGGTCCCGTTTACAGAATAGAGGAAGAGGTAATAAGGCTTCTAAACTCTGGGGTAATGGAGGGAGGAAGGTTCATCCTCTGTGATGGCAATAATGTAGCTCCACTTACCCCTATAGAGCATCTAAGGGTTATGTATGAGACAGGGAAGAGATATGGAAGGTACAGTTAAGATATCTTTTCTCTGAGCGCTCTTACTATACTGTTTCCTCCATCTACTATTATGCTTGTATCCGTAGAGCACATAATAAATCTCATCCCTTTCTCTATCCACGGGATGAGGGAGGAAGGACTTTCCAGGTGAATTCCCCAAGGGAAGTTAACCCTATTGCATTTATCAGCCAGCTTCTGAATATACTCCTGAACCACGGGGTGGTTTGTCTCTCCAGGGAAACCAAGATCCTGGGAAAGGTCATTGGGACCTATGAGAACAGCATCAACACCTTCAATACTTATTAATTCTTCAAGATTATCTATGGCAGTCTTGGATTCTATCTGTAGTATGATGAAAACCTCTTTGTTTGCTGACTCTATCAGCTCCTTAGGGTCTCCTTTTGCATAACTATTTGGAAGTTTCTTCAGAGACATTCCCCTTTTTCCTACAGGGAAGTATCTTGTAGCTCTTACTATATTCTTTACCTCCTCGACAGTCTCTACCTGTGGTATAAGTAGACCTTCTGCACCTACATCTAGAGGTCTTGAAAGATTATGGTGACCAAACCTTGTTGGAACACGAACAAAGAAGTTTATATCTGCACCCCTTGCAGAGAGTGCCATATCCTGAACGGTTTCCATAGAAAAAGGACCGTGCTCTGTATCGAGAATGAAGAAGTCAAAACCGGCGGTTGCCAGCATCTGGGCAATATTGGGCGATCTGATCTCAGATACCATAGTACCAATAACAGATCTTCCCTCTTTCAATAATCTCTTCGTCCTGTTTTCTCTCATCTTTGCCTCCTATATCTTTCCATACTTTTCAAGTAACGAATAGTTTACTATATTTTTGGGCTTTTTGCCAGTCAGCACATCAATTACTCCCTGAGCAGATTCTACCGCCATCCTTATTACGCACTCCTTTGTAAGTGCTGCCATATGTGGAGAAAGCACTGTATTACTGAGACCCAGAAGTGGATTATCTCTACCTGGGGGTTCCTCTACAAAGACGTCTGTACCAGCTCCCCTTATCCATCCTTCCGAAAGTGCCTTTGCTACAGCCCTCTCATCCCAGATTGGACCCCTAGCCATATTTATGATAAAACTCGATGGTTTCATCATTCTGAGCTCTCTTTCTCCTATAAGCCCTTTTGTCTCGTTATTAAGTGGTGCATGAATAGAGATAAAGTCTGATTCTTTTAGTAGAGTCTCCAGATCTACAAGTTCTCCATCAACCTCTTTTACTCTTTCCCTATCAATATAAGGATCATATACGAGAATCTTCATATTAAATGCATTCTTACACTTCTTTGCTACCAGAGAGCCTATCCTTCCAAACCCAATAATACCTAACACCTTTCCATCCATATCTATAATCGAATACTCTTCTCTGATGTTGAAATTCCCTGTTCTCACAGCATTATCAATATCCTTTATCCTCTTGGAGAGTGCAAGCATAATTGCTATTGTGTGTTCAGCCACCGAGACATCATTAACCCCCGGTGTATTCAGGACAAATATACCTTTCCTGGAAGCACTTTCTATATCGATATTATCGACTCCTACTCCATGTCTGGAGATGACCTTTAAAGAGTCTGCCTGCTCGATAATCTCTCCGGTAAAAGGTGCGGTTCTCACTATGACCCCATCTATCCCCTTTATTTCCCTAGCTACAATCTCAGGGTCTGGGCTGGATGCACATAAAACTTCAAATCCTGCAGACTTTAACAGATTGATACCTCCATTATGTATCGGCTGTACTATTAACACCTTCATATGTTTTCCATCCCTCCGTTCTTATGGATTTATCTATGATATAACACAATATCCTTTAGTGCAATTCTTTATAGTTGTTTTTATCTAAGAAAGTTGTATAATATTCTTGTTTTAGACCTACTTAAGACTTGGAGGTGATTTTATTGGCATTTAAGATTACCGATGATTGTATCGGATGTGGGGCATGTGTAACTGTATGCCCTAATGAGGCTATCACTGAAGGATCTCCTTATGTTATAGATCCTGACAAGTGCACCGAGTGCGTTCCAGTATACGATACCCAGCAGTGTGCTTCTGTATGTGCTGTGGGGGCCCCTCAACCCGATCCTGATCACGTGGAGACGAGGGAGCAACTCGAGGCTAAATATAAGAGGTTACATCCATAAAAAATTTTTAGGAGGGGAAGTTTCCCCTCCTAATTTTATTTTCTCATACTATTTGCTATCTCTAATAATATATCCTCTGGTAAATCACCTACAATGAGGAAGTGTATTCCGGAATTTTCCCATTCTATGTATCTTTTCTTCTCTGGCTGTACGTTCTGTCTTGCCCACCAGGGGATTTTTATCTCATAGATGGAGATAAATCCTATTCCATCTGTAAACACAAGCTGTGCAGTCTCATCCTGAGGTATGTCTGCCCCTATAAGTTCGTATCCGGCAGGTAGAGATGCAGGTATAACCAGATCTATGCCAAGCTGCTTGGCTACTTCTTGGGGCGACAGAAGTTTGTCCCTCGCAGGGACCTTTATACCTTTTTCAAATAGAGCCTCTATACTCTTCTTCTTACCGGGATTTGGATTTAGCTGGAGATTTTCTATCTCTCTTGCCCTTATAAGATTTCCATTCTGATCTCTATCCTCAAGCTTGATCATAATCTTTGTGGGTATACCGATCCAGACGGTCCTCTTTATACCGCCCTTATGCCTTGGATTAAAACTTATCCTCATTGTCCTTACATTGTTTATATTCTCGTACCCTTCAAATACAACGTAGTAGTTTTTATTTATTAGTGTTGTATCTTTTGAGAATCTATAAGCCCATAGAAGCGCCCCTATATTTACCGGTTCTTCGGTAATTATTGAATATGTATCTCCCTTTTTTATTATGTGAATCCTGGATACTTTCCCCTTTATGCTGAAACTTATATACTCTCCAATCTTCAAGACCTCTATCTTATCCGAAGATGGCCCTACAGTGACCTTTACTATGGCATTATAATCAACCTTTGGGTCCATACTGGATATATATTCACTTATAAGGCTTCCAGAGGTTACCTCCAGCAGTCCTGTAGTGGCTATAAGTAATACTATAAGTATTAACCTTTTCATCTGCTCGATATAAATATGACCCCCATATCACCTGAAGAGATGATATTATGCTGACTTATAAGTTGCTGTTTTCCTCTGTCAAGATTCCCTCTATATAAGTCTCTTACTATGCCTAGAGAAACACCAAATATTAAGGATATAGCCAGTCCAATAGTGGCAAGCTTCAGCCTAAAGTTGTACCGTCTTACAGATGCAGGCTTTATCTTCTCCATAACCTCTGCTGCAAATGTATGTGTGTCAAACTCTCTATAACTTTCCCTTACACCCCGGTCTATCAGGAACAATAACTCAAGCCTCTCTTTACAGGCAGGGCACTCTTCAATATGTCTCTCTATCTCCTCCATCTTCCAGTCTGGAAACTCTTTATCTACAAAACTGGATAGATCCTCAAAGCTAGGATGATTCATCTGTTACCTCCAAATAAGATTTTAACCTATCCCGCATCAACTTTCTTGCCATATTTATCCTCGACTTGACTGTCCCTATATTAATATTCAATGTCTCAGCTATCTCCTCATACGTTAAATTCTCCACAACTCTCAACCAGAGGGTAACCCTGTAGTGTTCTGGTAGCGTCTCAAATGCCTTTTCTATAACCTCTTTTAGTTCTATCTTACTGAAATTGTCATCTGGCAGGTATGTCTCATCGGGTATATCTATACTGGGCTCATCCTCCTCCACATCGTCAAGAGATGTCTCTCTATCTCTTTTCCTTCTTCTGAGCTCTTCGTAACAGGTATTAATAGTAATCCTTCTTATCCAGGGGTAGAGGTTCCTGGTAGTATCAAAGCTCTTTATATTTTTCCAGATAGAGATAAAGACCTCTTGCGCTACATCCCAGCCCTCGTCTCTGGACCCCATTATCTGGGTGGCAAGGTTGATTACTCGATTCGAGTACCTGTTTATTATCTCCTCGAATGCCCTTTCATCACCCTTCTGAGCGAGTCTTATAAGCTCTACCTCATTCTGTTCTCTATACCTTTTCAACTTCATACATCCTTTCCCTAGAAATATTATATCAGGAAAGGATGTATAAAACTAATCTCCTCTATCTTAGATATGCAAATAGCCCTTTACAGGTTCGATTATCTTTAGAAGAGACCGGGGATTGCTTTTACCAGTTTTTTAAGGATCTCAGAGTAACTTGTCTTTTCGTTTAAAAGATTGGATAGTATAGCCCCCATATCAAACCTGTCCATCAGTCTAAAGATCCTCTCCTGAAATCTATAGAATACCCCACTTATCATCCATGCAAGAAATAATTCTCTAGCCATAACCTTATAGACCCTTTCAGTATAGACACCAAGAGACTTACCACTTTTTATACACTCGACTATAGTTTCCTCTGCTATCCTGGCACTCTTTATCCCATTTCTTATCCCTTCTCCACTGAAAGGGTCTGTTATATGTGCAGAGTCTCCTACCAGGATTATCTTTTCTGTAGCAAGTCTCGTTTTCCCTCTGTAGAATGATATCGGATGAGCAAGAAGGGGAACATCTATGTGATTGAAGCCTTCTAACATTGATGATAGAACCTGTGGCATCTTTTTGGGCGGAAATTTATAAGCCCCCAGCCCTACAGATAGCATATTATTCTTGGGAAATATCCAGCCATAACCCATAGGAACCAATCCCATAAACAGAGAGATAATAGGCTCTGGATCTTTGTATGGAATATCTTTCTGTATCGCTAGGGGTACACGATATCCAAAATTACTTCCAATAAACCTTGCAACTCTTGAACCTATACCATCTGCTCCTATAAGATACCTAGATATGAATCTGTGTCCAAGATTTGTCTTTACTGTGAGATATTTATTATCCTCTTCTATCTCTATCACCTCTTCTCCCTCCAAGAGTGTTGCCCCATTCTCATATGCAAGCTGGGTGAGTTTATAGTCGAACCGGTCCCTCTGCAGGGTAAAGATACTGTTACTGGGTACAGAATATTCCTTCTTATTACCTTTATATACTACTCTTATTTTCTCGATAGGAAATCCATTAAAATATGCAGGTGAAACATCCAGGAGCTCAAATGTGTATCTTGATGTCCCACCAGCACAGACTTTATATCTCGGCAGTTTTTTCTTCTCTATGACTAAGACATCTAAACCTCTTCTGGCAAGGAATAGTGCGGAGCTAGCTCCACTTGGCCCAGCCCCGACAACTATTACATCGTACACAAACTACTTCCACCCTCTTATCAGGAAGTATAATCCGGCAATCAGTACAATCACCCCTATAAATACCCCTGGTCTTACTATATGTAACCATGGGAATCCAGCGGTCCATATGATGGCGACTATCCCTATGATGATGAGAATTATCCCAAGGGTTGTAGGACTGTGAGTTTCTATATAGGTATTTGACCCTGTCTCTCCAGTCTCTTCGGGTTTCTCCGGAATGATAATTACTGCCAGTATGTAGAGAATTATTCCGAGCCCATTGGCAAGTACCAGGAGTGCCATTATGAGTCTCACTATTGCCGGGTCTATATTAAGGTACTCCGCTATTCCTCCACATACCCCGGCGATCATCCTGTTCTTTTTTGATCTATAGATTCTTCTCTCCATCTTCCTCCTCCATCTTATTAGAATTTTCTATATAATCTATCGCCCCTCTGATCCTGTAAAGTATCTGTTTCCCCTCATTATAGGCGTTATTTGTCATTGATATTGATCGGGCAATGTTATTCTCAAGTATTGTCTCCAGTCTGTTTATAGAAGTCTTTATCTCGCTCAGATAGGAATTTACCCTTTCAGTATCTATGTTACGTGCATAACTTTTGTGGAGATTGTAGAGGGAAAGTATGTATGGTATCGCCATACTGTAGGGTATAATGAGGACTCTATTCTCTCTATAAGCCCTTATGTGCGCCTGTCTGCACTGTGCAAATACACTGTCAGGTACAGCTGCTATAGCCATTGGGATTGTGGATGCAGGGTCTATATACTGTGAGACCTCCTTCGCCTTCTTCGCTATAGCCTTTTCTACATCAGACGATTCTTCGTCTATACCTATCCACTTTGAGTCTATCGGTAGTCTCTTACCATCACTCAGGATTAATGCATACTCTACCGGTTTTCCATTTACCTTAAAGTTTACATCTATCATCTCAGGTGGAAAGTTTCTTAGAGATTCATAGAGTATGTTCTCCCCCATCTCCCCTTTAGACTTACTGCCCAGGAGGGCAGACTCAAGCCTCTTTGTAATCCGCTGGATCTCTTCGTCTATCAACCTCTGTGTCTCTAATCTTGTATAGGTCTCCTGAAGTGTCCTTAAGATATTTTCCGCCTGCACCTTTATAGCCCCGATATCTTCTTTAAAAGAGCCTCTTTCTCTCCTGAGAAGATACACTATAAGAATTATCAAAATACTAGATAACAAAAATAAAGAGACCTCCAGCATTATTACCTCCTTGATATCAATTCTATTCTACATCCTAAGATGATTGCAGTCAATCCTGAGGATAGATTTTAAGTGACAGTGGTTTCTGCAATTCCTCCATAAACACTAAACCCCCACCCAGCTGGTGGGGGTCTAAAGAGTTTTTCTTACACCTTGAATTTCCCAAGAAGTGCTTCCATATCTCTGGCTAAAGATAGCAGGGTATTCACATTGGCGTTTATCTCTTCCATTGCTGCAGATATCTCCTGGCTTGCTGCCGATGTCTCTTCAGCCGATGCTGCATTCTCCTCTGCTATTGCTGCTACATTCTGTATGGAATTGGATATCCTCTTACTCTCTTCAACAAGAGAGGTTATTCCTCTTGTGATATCTTCTATTGCATCTACAATCTTACTGTTACCATTGGCTATCCTGGCGAAAGTCTCCGTTACTCTGGACCCTATCTCTATCTGTCTATTTACTACTGATACAGAGTTCTTTACCCCTTCTGCTGTCTTCACTACCTGGTTCCTTATCTGGTCTATGAAGTCTGCTATCCTCTGTGCACTCTGGTTAGACTCTTCAGCCAGTTTCCTTACCTCGTCTGCCACTACAGCAAAGCCACGACCAGCTTCACCAGCCCTTGCTGCCTCTATTGCTGCATTTAAAGCCAGTAGGTTTGTCTGTGAGCTTATTGCTGTTATTGTCTCTACTATCCTGCCAATCTCTCCGGCAAGTCTTTCCAGCTGATCCATTGCAGATACAACTGTATTTGTTACACTCTGTGTCTCGTTAAAACCTCTATTGAGTTCGTTGACAACCTCCTGTCCCTCTTCTGTCAGGCTCCTAGCTTCTGTGCTCAATTTCTCTACGGTATCGGCATTTTGAGCCAGTTCTTCTATCCTTCTTCCTATGTTATCTACTGCTGAAGATACCTCCTGAACATTCTTTGCCGTCTCCTGTGCCCCATTTGCCAGTTCCTGTACAGTGGTGGCTACCTGCTGAACAGCCATTGTTGTCTGATTGACAGCTCCATTTATCTGCTCACCGGTGGAGGTTGTCTGGCTGGATGTATCTTTAACACTCATAACAATCGCCTTAATGTTATCTGCCATAACAGCAAGGCTTCTTGCCAGTTTCCCTATCTCTCCAGAATAGTTTGTCTTTATAGATACGGTAAGGTCTCCCTGAGCCATCATATCAGCAGTGTTTGTAAGTTCAACTATCGGATTTGCTATACTGCTACCAATTATATAGGAGACAAAGACAACAGCGGCAACTGCTACAAGGATTATTATAATAATAAAGCTAAGCAGGCTCTTTGAGGCTGCAAACGCCTCATCCTCTGGCTCCTGTACTCCAAATGACCAGCTTGTACCCTTTATGGGGGCATATCCAACAAGCTGAACCTTCCCATTGTATATAGCTCTACCTACACCCTTTTCTCCGGCAATCATCTTTTGGGTTATACTATTTATACTCTCTGAGTCTGTCTGTAGGAAGTTTGCCTTTAATACTAGAGATTCATCGGGGAATGCAAGTGCAAGTCC
>CAZZLK010000040.1:0-5029 GCA_964655195.1 uncultured bacterium | reverse complement strand
TTATACAGCCAATATTGACGATAATAGAAGCCTTATCCCCAACCTCATCTTTTACTATCTCTAAAATCCTCTTTCTCTCATCTATTGTTAATAGTGGCCACTCCCCAGTAGAACCACAGACATAAAACCCCGAGACTCCATCATCCAGGTTATACCTTATAACTCTTCTCAAAGAATCTTCATTTATATTATCATCCTTATCAAAAGGTGTGATCAGTGCAGTAAAAACTCCTTTAAACTTATCCATATGTCCTCCTTCATATAAAAGGCTAGGGGGTATACCCCCTAGCCTGAAGATTCAGTAAATTCTTACTACTTCTTTATAAAGAACTGTTCAGGATGCAGGAAACCTTCGGTATCAGGATTTATATATACGATACTTCCACTTGGAGGTACATTTCTAAAGTTATTCTTTGCTATGCATACCCAACTCTGATGTCTGCCTCCAGCTCCAATAATCCAGATATTCTTGGCATGAATCCTCATAATCTCCTCGCCGAGCCTATTTCTGTGTATCGGATTCGTAGTAGCCTTATACTTTTCCCAGAGATTCAGTATCTTAATAACGTCTTCTACAGGTTTTTCGCCTGATTTACCACCGCTACTATACCATAAAGCCCAATCCGGAGCCCAGGCATACCAGCCAGTCAGATTAAAACTACTGCTACCAACCAGTAGCGGATGGCAGAAAAATCCCTGAGTGACAACTTCATGCTCACCAGCATTCACTCTGGCTGACCAGAGACTTGATTCTTCTACCTTGACAGCCGTTTTTACCCCAATATTATTCCAGTATCTTGCTACCATCTCTGCTACATCTGGCCAGGGCAAGGGTTGTCTTGTTTCTATAGTTATCTCTAATCTCTTTCCGTCTGGTCTCAATCTCCATCCATCTGGTCCTTTCTTAAGTCCAATCTCATCCAGTAATTTACTGGCTCTATCAGGATCATACTCGGCATAAGCCCTGGCAAATTCTTCTTTATAGAATGGTGAGGTCTTGACTATTGTAGCCTGTAATGGTTCAGCTAGACCAAGATACAAGAGCTTATTTATCTCCTCTCTATTTATAGCCAAAGACATAGCCTGTCTGAATTTGACGTTTCTGAATATACTCCTCAGAACAGGGTCTTTGGCGTTCTGATTGAACATCATTGCTGGCTCAGTAGGAAAACTTCCAGGATATAGAATTACCCTATATCCTCCCTTTTCTCTATTCTCCATATACAGTGAGTAATCCGAGATATCGCTACCAACCGCTTGCATATCTGAGGCATCAGATGTTGCCTTTTCGCTTATTATCCTCAGATAAGCCATCTTCCAGTCTGATGTGTAATAAACAACTACTCTATCCAGATATGGCAGTTGATTCCCTGCCGGGTCTATCTTGAAATAATAGGGATTCCTCTCTGCAGTTATTCCTTCTGCTCCCCAGGGTTTTACAACCTTCCATGGATATACAACAGGTCGGTCAGTATTGGTGTATATATTATTCTTCTGACCAAAGAGTTGATACCAGAATTGGAAACCTGCCTCCTTAGCCATTGATTCCAACTTCTCTTTTGCCGTATACTTAGGATGGAACTGCTTCAGATAGTGTTTTGGAGCAAATATCTCTCTACCTCTATATCCAAGTTCATACAGAAATAATCCATATGGGGCAACAAAGCTTATCTCTACTGTGTAGTCATCGATCTTCTTAAATTTGGCTATCTCTCCACCAAGCATAAGCCAGGTAGGTACTCGTGGGGTAAGTTCTTTGTTAAGGATTATATCCTCATACCAGAACATCACATCATCTGCGGTGAATGGTTCTCCATCAGACCATCTTATACCCTTACGCAAATAGAATGTAAATGTCTTACCGTCTTTAGAGACCTTCCATCTTTCTGCTATATTGGGTTCGAGAGTAACAAGGTTCGGACCCCAGCGGACTAGAGGTTCGTACGTGATATATCCGTAGGCTGCCCAATCTAGATGTCCGTATCTACGCCAGGTACCTCCATACTGACCAATCTCCTCCTGAGGCTCTACAACAGCAGGATTCTTTGGTATCCTCTGTTCTACAGGTGGAAGTTTCCCCTGTTTTACCAGTTCTGCCAGTTGAGGAGCCTCTTTAAATGTAGAGATCTTCTTGCCCGAGAGCTTCTGATAGTCTGTCAGATTGTACTGTCCTCTGGGGACAATCTTCTGCTGGGCATAGACAAATTCACCTAAAAACATTGTACCTAAAAATACTGATAGAAGAAAGAAAACCAAAAACCTACGCATAAGATAACACCTCCATCTATAATTTTTTGTCCTCATTTATTTTTTCCTTCACCTCTTCGTAATATCTGCTCAGGTGGATATCCATAATCTCCTGCAGTCTTTCAAGGTCTCTAGATTTACATGCCTCATATATTTCTTTATGCTCATTCAAAGATACAATCCCACTCCTCCGCGGAAAGAGTTCATAAAGCTTCTGGAAGAATCTAAAGATAAGGATCTCCATCTGAACCAGAAATCTATTGTGAGTAGCATCAACCAGGGTTTGATGGAAGAGCATATCGTAAGTTCTATGCTCATCAATAGACGTGGCATTAAACATCTTATCCAGCCAGTGTTCAAGCCTCTCAAGATGTTCATCATCGATTTTCTCTACCACTATCGGTAGACAGGCAATCTCCAGAGCTTTTCTTGCTTCTAAGAGTTCTAAAAATATATCTACATCTGCTACCAGAGATAAGCCATAAGCTATGTTATCAAACACCGGCTTCAAATCAAAATTACTAACTACAGCCCCCCTACGGGGTTTAACCTCTATCAGTCCGCTTAACTGTAAAGCCTTGATCGCCTCTCTCACAGAAGACCTGCTTACCCCAAAGATCTTCATCAGTTCCGTCTCGGTAGGTAATCTATCCCCAGGTTTTAACCCCCTCTCAAATATATACTCCTTTAGTCTCTCCGCTATCTGCTCTGGTAGTGTCTCTCTCTTTATCTCTCTCATTCTGCCTCCAGAATGCTAAATTTTGTTTTTATTATAATACAGTAATATCATATTGTCAATATATTATAATATCATCAGATGAATAAAGGCTAAAAAATTTACAGAGTTAGGTACTTCTAAATCTTTCCCTGCCTTATAAACCAGTAATATGCGTCTTTGATGCTTTCCTTTACAGGTCTAAAAGAATATCCAAGTTGTTCGATGGCTTTTTTACTAGAGATATTAGCATTTGAGTGTAAGACCTTTACCGAATACGTTGTAAAGAGTGGTTTCGTCTTGACTATACTATAGTATATTGGAGTAAAAGGAGATGTAGCATATGCAATCCAGTAAGGCATCTTAGTATTCGGTTTCTCTATCCCAGTTATAGACTCAAGAAAATCTAAAATTCCAAATACAGAGATAGTCTCTCCCCCTAAGATATATAGATTTCCCATCTTTCCTTTCTCCATAGCATAAATATGTCCAAGTGCTACATCTCTAACATCAGCAAAATTATAGGCTCCATCGATATACGCCTTTAATCTCCTATTTAAAAAATCAAGAATTAATTGCCCCATCTCAGAGATCTTATAGTCAAAAGGTCCTATAATTCCTGATGGGCATAAGATAATAGCATCGAGATAACTTTTAGTAGCCTCTAAAACAGAAAGAGTAGCCATTGCCTTTGTCTTTGCATAATCACCATAAACTTTGTCTGGGTTGATCTCACAGGTCTCATCAATAATTTCCCCATAGGGAGGTTCCACCAAGGCGTGGACAGAACTCGTGTATATAAGCCTTCTTACCTTATTTCTTATACAAGCATCGATAACATTTTTAGTCCCTTCTACGTTTACTCTATACATCAGGTTCCTCTGCTTACCTGAAATACCAATAATCCCAGCGCAGTGGAAAACACATTCAAGCCCCATGGTAGCCAGATTAACACTGGATAAATCAGTTATATCTGCTCTAAATATTTCAACTGAAAGATCTTTTATCGGGGTTATATCTTCCCCCTCGGGGATAATTGCTCTTACCTTATATCCCCTTTCTAAAAGCTCTCTCGTAAGGACATTTCCCAGATGTCCTGTTGCTCCTATAACTCCTATCATTACCTCCTCCTTCTGGTAAATAAATTTTTTAGATAGGGACCTTCCATTACAGAAGGGCCCCTATCTCGTATCTAGAAAGGATTATTGTTAAATGTATAAGACTTCTTGAAGACCTTACTCATCTGTTCTACAGCTCTAATGTCTCCGGCAAGTTTTCTATGTAAGAATGCCTCCTCTGGAGTGACGTAGCCTGTAAATATCTGACTAAATGTCTGAATACTGCAGGATAGTTCCGCAGAGTCACACTCACTTATATTAATCTTACCATCTTTTATCTCAACAAGGAAGCTTCTATTATTCCAATCAGCATCAGGGTCCAGTATAGATATAGAGAAATGTGCATTTGTATCAGCACAATAACTTCTATGCAACAGTGCCTCTTTCACATCAACCACTCTAAACATCATCCCTGGAGATATCTCCATCTTAATCCTCGGGTTAGGCAGGTCCAAATGTAATCTTTCATCTGGAGCTGTGGACCAGTAAACCTCTTTAACCTGAGACTGATGGACAAACAAAAACCAGAGTAATCCTTCCTTTGCCTCCTGGTCCAGATAGATCATCTCCTGTATATTCATCCTGTTATCTCTTATCGAATATACTATGTATCCTCTGGGTTCTCTCTTATCGTTAAACCAGATATAAGTATATCTTGGCTGATTTCTTCTATAAGGGTCCTGAAGAACAAAATCCATCCAGAGAAGCCTATTACGAACCGCACAGCAGTTATGCGTCTTTGCATATTCTGTATAGATTCTATCGAGGATATCCAGGCCTTCCTCTTTAAACGGCTTAACAGCACCGATCTTCTTATTAAATTTGTCCAGATGCTCTACAGGTATAGTATAGTTTATCCTTTCAAATCCTAACTCCCAGCCATACTTTCTGTAAAATTCGTACGAGAATGGACCAAGCATAGAGACAAGTTGCCTGCGTTCTCTCATTA
>CAZZLK010000039.1:0-7908 GCA_964655195.1 uncultured bacterium | reverse complement strand
TTTGGTCACTCTGTGGATATAGGTGCTGCTACTGTATGTGGTACCTTGAGGTTCGATGACAGATACACAATCCACAGGATAAAAGACAGACCGGAGTTCCCGAAAGAGGGAGCCAATGCTACATATATAGGTAACTTTTCTAGAACTGGTGTAAATGCCATAATAATGCCTGGAGTAAAGGTAGGATGTTATAGTTTAGTGGGACCTGGAGTCATAGCCTATGAAGATATACCTTCCAATACCCTTATACTGGCAAAACAAGAATACATAAAGAAACCTTGGGGACCGGAGAGGTATGGATGGTAGCTTCACATACTTGGAGGAAGGGATATCAATATATCCAGCGGATCATCCCCGACATATCTGTGTTCTCCAAAGTTAAATGGGATTAGATATGTCTCTCCCTTTTTTACAGGATACTCGTCCCTTCCTCTGACTATGTAACCTTTTCCATTTAATACTACTACAGAGGCAAAGCTCTTGAAAGAAAGATGTGCATCTTTTATGCCTTCTAAAAATAGGATCTCAAAGCACGACCTCATATAACTTCCGCCATTTAGATTATAAATCTTACCTGTACTGGATAAAGATATCAGCTCTTTCTTCATCACAAAGTTTTCTTTTACTTCCTCTTCTGAATACGGGGTATAGTCAAAGGCATCCAGAGCCAGATCCCATCCGAGATTTATTGTGCATTTTTGATCGGTAGAAACCACATCACCGCATTTGCGTTCTATAGATATGGTAAAGTCTGTGGGCTCCTGAGTCTCAACCATAAATACTCCTTCACCAATAGCATGTGGAACCCCGGGGGCGATGAAATATGTATCATAAGGATTCACCTTTATCTTATTCATAAGAGACACTAGTGTCTCAGAGTCATCCTTTTCTATAATGGAGAATAGTCTCTTTTTATCTACCTTCTCTTTAAACCCCAATAAGATATATGGGTCTTCTGAGATCCTCCTAGTCCCAACTATAAACCATGCCTCTGCCTTACCAAAATTGGAATTTAAGTATTTTCTAGAGAATGACTTTTCTGGATGACACTGAAGGGGAAGTCTTATAGCCGAATCTAATAACTTAACCAGAACGTTCAATTTATAGCCATAAGTACCTATATGATTATCTCCCAAGATCTCTCTGGGATAAAGATTGATCAGCTCTTCAATATTCTTTTTCCCTTCTATGGGTTCTATCCTGGATATACTCTCCTCTGATATCCCATATGGCTGTAATGCCCTTACCGTAGAGCATATCCAATCCTCAGGGTAGTTTGTATCTTTCGGTTCTCTTTCTCCTCTGAATAAATCAAGGAGGAACCCCCCCTTATATACCCTATATACCCTCGTAGGTAATATCTTTATAAGCGAAGAGAAATTCACCACTTCTTCTCCTATACAGATACCTTTATGGTCTTTATCTCATAAGGCTTGAAGAATACCTCTATCTCGTTGGATTCTAACTTCACTGGGTTGAGCTCATCTTCTAATAGATTTGTCTCTACAACCTTCTTTACATCAAACCCAAATCTTATCTTTACCCTTCCCCTGCAGCCGTAAGCCTCATATAACCTTATAACTAATGCGTTATCTTCTTCTGCCTTTTTGAATGCTCCAACTATAACATTTCCTGGGGTTATCTCTATAAATGATCTAGATAGCTCAGCTCCACCTTCTGATGTCAACACCGGCATCCCTATAAGAGGAGTATTGAGAGCTATTGCATTCTGCACCGTCTCTGTTCTCCAGTCACCTTTATGAGGTAAGATGCTATAGACAAAGGACTGTTCCCCTTCATCGGCAAAGAAGTCTGGATATATCGGAGAACGTAACAGAGAAAGGCCTATCTTATTCTCGTTTGCACTATAGCCATACTTACCATCATTCAGTATACTTACCCCATAGTTTCCTTCTGACATATCGACCCAACGATGCCCCGGTACTTCAAATCTTGCAGAATCCCAGCTCGTATTTTTATGGGTTGGTCTCTGTATATGTCCATAGGCTATCTCGTATGTTGCATAAGAGCTTCTGATATCAAATGGGAATATGGCTTTAACCAGTATTCTTCTATCATGCCAATCTATCTTAGTCTCTATATCTAACCTTGGGCTTCCATCGTATAGAATATATCTCTGCACTATAGAGGAATTTCTGTATCTCTTTTTCACCTCTATAGAAGACCTTGCAGGACCTTTCTCCAGGACTTTAATATATTCTACATCTTTAATCTCTTCCCCATATTTCTCGTAATCGGTAGCTATATCCCAGGCATCCCAATTCCTCGGTCTGTCAGAGTAAGCCCAGAGCTGATTACCCCTATCAGTAAATACCTCTCTGTCATTTACCTTGTCATAATAAGATACGATAGTACCATCTTTCCCTATCTTAATCCTTACCAGATCATTCTCTAGAATATCATCAGAAACATTTATGTTACTATTCTGAGGAACATTCTTAGACCTGTACAGTATCACATAGCCCATTGGAGGGATTTTAATATCTGAACTGTATAAGAGTCTATTACCGTCTGGTAGGTCCTGTATATATACGGGTCTACCATCTGGAAGTTCAAAGTTACCTGATGGTATATTGTCCCCTATATATCTGAGCTCTCTGGGGAATGAATTTGGGTTAAAAACGATAATGGCCTCTCTATCCAGTTTCAATCTCCCAACTATAGCCTTTAGAGATTCTGCTATAATTCTGTTTGTAGAATCTTCTACCTCCTTTAACTCTCTAAGGGCATCCTCATATACCTCTTTGATGGATGATCCGGGGAGTATATCGTGGAACTGATTCCTAAGAAGTTTATGCCAGTCTAATGTCAGTTCATCCTGAGGATACCTGCCAGTTATAAGATATCCTATACTTGCAATGACCTCGGCGGTATAGAGGAGATGCTCAACCTTTCTGTTAGCCTTCTTCATCTTTGACTGAGTGGTATATGTACCACGATGAAGCTCCAGATAGAGTTCTCCATCCCAAACTGGAAGACCTTCTTTAGGGATTCTTTCAAAGAATTCCTCCACAAACCCCATCTTCAGTCTCGGGAATCCTGGAAATTCCCTAAATCTCTGATACATCTCTAGCATCTCTCTGGTTGGTCCGCCACCGCCATCACCAAAACCAAAGGATAGAAGAGTATCAGGATAGATGGATTTTTGTCTGTAATTTTTCCATGTACCAAGTATATCCAGTGCCTGGATATTACCGTTATAACCCTGACCAGGATTCAAGAATGAGTGGGCTATTATTCTGGTTCCATCCAATCCCTGCCAGAAGAAAAGGTCATATGGGAACTTGTTTGTCTCGTTCCAGTTTATCTTGGTGGTCAGGAAATAGTCTATACCTGCCTTCTTAAATATCTGTGGGAGTGTCCAGGTGAAGCCAAAGGCATCAGGAAGCCAGGCAACTTTACATCTCTTACCAAACTCTCTCTCAAAGAACTTCTGTGCGTAAAGAATCTGCCTTACAAGAGATTCGCCTGAAGTAAGGTTACAATCACTCTCAACCCACATACCTCCTACTGGTTCCCACTGCCCACTCTTTACCTTCTCCTTAACTCTCTCGTACAGTTCAGGTTCATCCTCTTTTAAGAAGGCATAAATCTGTGCACTGCTCTGGTTATATTTAAAATCACTGTATCTATCCATCAAAGAGATCATAGTAGAAGATGTTCTTCTGATCTTTCTCCTTGTTTCGGACATAGGCCAGAGCCAGGCGAGGTCTATATGAGAATGTCCTGTCAATGTGATATTACCCACCGGCGGATACTGAGTCTTTATCTTATCCAGCAGTTCCATCATCTTCTTACCAGCTTCCACGATACTCCTTCTCGTCTCTTCAGGGCTTATAAACTCTCCCTTCGGGACAGGAGGATTCCATACACCAAAGATCATCCTGCTACCAAAAGGATTCTCTGTAACACTTACCAGATAATCTCCCGTGTTAGAGTGGAATTTTACCAGGCTCAGAGAAGAATCAAGCGCATCTATCAGGATCTCTTTCAGCTCATTCTCATTGGGAAGATTCTTAGCTGCATCCAGGACTGCATATAAATCGAACAGAGCGGATTCTACAGATTCATCAATACTTACCAGACGTGACTGAGCAAGATGTGGTTCTGCTACATAACTGCCGAATGGTCCCCTAGGAACAGCCTCAATCAGGACTGTAAACTTTTCTCCACCAACAGCCAAATCAAGCAATCTAAACTCTCTATGGTTTGGATCTAATCCCCCCACAGGCTTCCCATTAATATATACAATCCCCTCCCCCTCTACCCAGATCTGTAATCTAACCGGCAGTCCTTTGAATTCTTCCGGGATAGTAAATTCTTTCATAAAGTAACAAGGAAAGGCTTGCACTGGCCATTTTTCACTAATATGCAAGACCTGCCAGTTCTTCTTATCGATACTGAATAACCATCCCGTCAGGTTAGACCTTTTTACTAGCTTGAACGTATTGAGTTCTCCTAATCTCAGCTCCAATCTCTGTATTGCCTGTTCCAATTTTTCCATCAGTATCTCAGCCTCCTTTTACTAGATATAAGAACAATGCAACAATTATAATCGATATAACTGGAATTGCAAGTAACCGATAAACCTCTCTTATATCAGCATTAAAGTATTGATTACTTACCACTAGACAGAGATGAGCAGGGGATAACATTACCCCCATAAATCCACAGGCATATGCCAGCATTATAGTGCTATAAAAGTTACCATCCTTTGCTAGTGGTATTATAAGAGGGAATGTAACTCCGATAGGGACAATACCCATACCACTGAACAATCCAACTAAAAATGGGGCAACGGTAATGATGACAATTATGGGGAAATTATGCTGAGTAAAAAATTGAACCATTTGAGGAATTCCACCTGTATTCTCTATAAAACTCTTGAATACAACAACCCCTACTACATTCAAGATTACATCCCAGGGAAATTTTCTAAAGACCTTTGTCAAAAGTTCTGAGGTACTTTTTCTGTTTATAGCCAGAGCTATAAAGACGCCTATAAGTATACTCAGCCAGGATGTTACGCCGATTAATATGAGTACTATCGGGATAAGAATAGGTAGTACATAGAGGATAAGGGTTTTCCAATCGCCATCAACCGGGTCCTGTATATTACTGGTAAGCTTTATTCTACTTATAACTATGAAGCCAACTGTAATAGCGGTAATAGACAACGGAAACTGTATCGATATAAACTTAGACATCTTTATACCTGTAAGAGCGGTAGCCAGTATCACCTCGGGATAGAGAGGGAAGAAATATTCCCATACGTGTCTGAACCAGTAGTTTATAAATGAACGCATAGATGGATTAATCTCTGATTCAATATCTGTCTTCTCTACCAGAGGCGCAGAAAAAAGAGCTCCACCAGGAATGGGGAGAAATCCTATTAAAGCTGGCATAGCGGTCAGAACTATCTTGGGATTTCTTATCACATTTCGAGCCAGGGATACTATCCTTTCTAACTGTCTGGTCTCACCCATTACATTTGCTAGGATCAAGATGGTAGAAAGGGTTATTATCAGTTTCTGATTTGCAGGATCTCTAAATGCCATGAGAGTAAACTTAAAATAATCTATAAACTGAATACCAAATAAGATACCCAGGACCAATGAACCCATCAAAAGACAATATCCAAGCTTTACTTTACGAAGTAAAAGGAAAACAACTACTATAAAAGCTGTAGCAATCTTCAATAAAGCAGACATCTAATCTAAGATTAGTGTCACCTACTTTCTAGCAAATATAACTAGAAGAGCCATCAATGAGAAACATATATTGATGAGATATATGAAAAGAAGCGTCTGGGTGGTATTTAAACCCCAGTTCAATAACCTGTGATGCAGGTGTTCCTTATCAGCCTTATAGAATGGTTCTCCTTTAAGGGTCCTCCTTATGACATTTATACCTGTATCTATAATTGGCTGGCCAAGAACTATAAAGGGAACAAGGACTGCAATAGCTGTAGTACTCTTCATAGTCCCCTCTATAGCTATAGTTCCCAGTATAAATCCGAGCAGATAAGCCCCACTATCTCCCATAAACACCTTGTTAGTCTGACTCATATTATGCTTCAGGAAGCCCAGAGAGATACCGAGTAAGATAACCGCCATAGTTGTTGCATATCCTCTATTTAATAGATTGCTGACTATTGCCAAAGTACTACTGGCTATAGCAGTTATCCCTGATGCCAAGCCATCCAGTCCATCGGCAAAGTTCACAAGATTACTCACACCTACTATCCATATTACTGTGAGTATGGTGGAAACAGCAGGTGAGAAGACCATATATACCCCATTGAATGGATTTCTGATAGCGGATATACTTATTCCTCCAGCGATCACTATAAGGGCACTAGCTACCTGACCCAGGAACTTTGGAAGAGCAGGAAAGTCTCTTGAGTTTGCCTTAAAGTAATCATCAACCAGATGGGTGAAGAATATAAGTAATGCTCCACCTATGATACTCATTAACTTTTTATCCACTGGAAGGAAGATGAGAGAAAGAGTAACAAAAACAAATAAAAAACTAAATCCCCCAGCTAGGGGGATCGGTTCAGAATGGATTTTACGTGGATTGGGCCTATCCAGAAGCCCTACCTTTATAGAAAACCTTCTAAAGATAGGTGTAGAAAAATAGCTCATCAGAATACTAAGGACTAATATACCAAAATAGACTAGTCCCCTCATAGAAGACCTCTAGGCTCTAAGGGCAGACCTGGATAACTCTACTATTCTTCTAAACTCTTCTTTATCTGAGACTGCTAACTCTGCCAATACCTTACGGTTTAAAGAGATGCCTGCTAGCTTCAAACCATGCATAAACTGAGAATAAGTCATACCTAGTTCTCGGACGCCAGCATTTATCCTAGCTATCCATAGCCTCCTAAATTCTCTCTTCCTGGCTTTTCTATCTCTATAGGCATAACTAAGAGCCTTTAAGAGAGTCTCATTAGCGGTCCTAAACCTTCTACTCCTCGCGCCCCTATACCCCTTAGCAAGTTTCAGTATCTTTTTATGTCTTCTTCTTGTAACTACTCCACCTTTTACTCTAGCCATTTTTCCACCTTATAAACTATGAGGTATTAATCTTTTAACTGCTTTAATATTGGTCTTATCTACTACTGTAAGACTTTTAAGAACTCTAAGGGCAGATTTACTCTTCTTCATAAAATGATGGCCACTGTATGCATGTGCCCTCATTATCTTTCCACTACCTGTTACTTTGAACCTCTTCGCTGCTCCTTTGTGCGTCTTTAGACCTTTTCCCATCTTTCTTCTCCTCCTGTTTCTTAGGTGAAAATACTATTGTATACTCCCTGTTCTCTTCAGAGATAGGTTTCTCAGATTCAACCACTGCAACATCCTTTAAAAGCTCTACAATTTGATTTACTAAAGATTCACTCCTGTCAGTATGTAGAAACTGTCTTCCTCTAAGTCTTATCGTAAACTTTACCTTATTGCCTTCCGCCAGAAATTCTTTAGCACCTCTGATCTTGGTTTCCAGATCGTGTAATCCGATCTCTGGTCTGAGTCTTATCTCTTTTACATCTATAACTTTCTGCTTCTTCTTAGCCTCCTTATCCTTCTTATTCTTCTCGTACTGAAACTTTCCATAATCTAAGATCTTACATACTGGTGGATTAGCCCCCGGATTTATCTCTACTAAATCCAAACCCGCCTCTCTTGCTAATCTCAATCCTTCCTTTAACGGTACCACTCCTATATGCCTTCCATTGGCATCTATAAGCCTAATCTGGACTGCCTGAATCTGGTTATTTACTCTTAATTCGTTACTTATTTACCAATCCCTCCTTACCAAAATATTACTTCTTACTGCTAGACTATACCATAAAATAGCATCAACTGTCAACTAGGTAACGGT
>CAZZLK010000038.1:0-10849 GCA_964655195.1 uncultured bacterium | reverse complement strand
GTAGTTACAGGTGAGACACCTTTCACCTTTCTTTTCTCTGGTTGGCCCGTAGAATCTTCTTGTACCATTTGCAAATACAACTTCCGGGTCTTCCTCTATCCACCAGTTTATCACATCGAAGTGATGAGTAGCCTTGTGAACTAACAACCCACCTGAGTTTTCTTTCCTTCTGTGCCATCTCCTGAAATAATCTGCTCCATGAGTGGTATCCAGTATCCATTCAAAATCTACACTTAGGATTTCCCCAATGATACCTTCTTTTAGCAGTTCCTTTATTCTTGTCACATATGGACTGAACCTGTAGTTGAATGTTACTATTATCTTCTTTCCTGTTTTTTTCTCTGTTTCTAGCATAGCTTTGCACTTTTCTTCATCTATAGTCATTGGCTTTTCTACTATGACATCACATCCTGCATTCATAGCCCTTATGGCGTATTCATGATGGTATCTATCTATGGTTGTAACTATTACGCAATCAGGTCCTGTCTCCTCTATCATCCTGTCGAAATCCTCAAATACCGGAATCCCTCCGCAGTAATTGCTTACGTATTCTGCCCTTTTTCTGTTTATGTCAAATATACCTACCAATTTTGCATAATCTTTGAATTTTTCTGTTATTGGTACAGCATACATATGGAATCCTCTACTACTTGCACCGGCAAGTGCGTATCTTTTCATATCTTCTCCTCCTATCAGTATCTGTAGACTTTCATTCCGCCCAATGTTTCTATCCTGGCTATCTCTCCTCTGGCATCTCTTGGATTTACTATCATCACTTTTCTATCACTTAATGATGCTACAAGATCGCTTATATCAAAGTATCTGGCGATCCCATATACTTCCAGTCTCGGATCATACCTGTAGTACTTAGAAGAGATGATATCTTCGTATGAGTAAAGTAGATCCTCCAGATATACCTCTTCTATATCCCTGTTTATTACGCTTGCAAAGAGCGCATATATAGCACTTATCCCCTTTCCTCCTATCGCTAGATGCGCATCTGGGTTGATGTCTTTTATATATTCAAAGGCTCTCAGTGTATCAAAGACTCTTAAGGCAGTTAAAGATGTCCCGAGCATCATTGAATCAAAGTTCAGCTTGTATTCTGTTCCGTAGTACTCATAGAACTTGTGAGGATTTATATCTCTGCATCTTACAGAGCCTATACCTCTTGGATCAAATACAAATACATCTCCTTCATTTAAGAATCTTCTAATGAGATCAAAATCTTTCTGTATATCGTTTGTACCTTCGTCAAGGAGAAGTAGGGTACATCTCTTTTTATCCTTTCCCTCTATATAAATACCTGCTGTAGCTATATCCTTTTCTGGAAACATAAATATCTTTTTGTATCGTGTGTTATTAAAGGTACCTTCTTCTATAACTCTTGGATACAGAGGTTTATCCTCGATAGGAAGATTTAACACTTCTAAAAGTTTTCTCTTTATCTCTTCTCTATCTGATAACTTTCTCTGATTTTCCTTAAAGTACTCATAATTCAGTGAAGAGATGTTCTTAGCAGATTCGAATTCAGCCAGTACTTGCCCGGATATGGTGCACTTCAAAGTCTCTTCTGGTTCTATCTTTATACTTTCAGCTATGTTTACTTTCTCTTCTCCCTTCAGATGCCTTACAAACCACCTTACAGCCTCTCTTCTCAACTCATCGTTATAACTATGGGTTCCTCTTGCTATATATAGTTTTATATTCTCTTCCTTGCCGTACAGGTTATATATCTTTTTAGCCCTCTGGTAGGAATTAATCGTTCCTTCTATACAGAAGAAGTCAGAGTCAACTGCACCTATCATCACCGGCTTTGGGGCGAAGCAGGAGATAAAATCATCATAGTTTAAGCCCATAGCTATGGCTTTAAATATATTCTGTTCACTGTCGTGAGCCTGGCCTGTCTTCATATACTCTTCTCTGGAGGTGATGTAGGTACAGGGGACAGCTACCTTTATCCTGGGTTCCACCAGCATAATATAGGAGGATTGTGTCCCTCCACCTGAGTTTCCAGTTAGACCTATCCTTGTCGAATCGACTTCTGGTAGTGATTCCAGAAAATCTAATGCCCTTATCAGGTCCCATATGAAATATCTTGCAATATTTGCCCCTGCTAATGTGCACTGTAGCCCAGCGTATGAGTGTTCCATAGTTCCCCATCTTATTATCGTTCTCTTTAACTCTTTATCGTAATACTGCATCCTTTCTCCCTGTCCAACAGGGTCTACAGCAAAGACTATGAAACCATTATTTACAAGTTCTATACATACCTTCTGATACTCAGGGCAGGATTTTGCCCACTCCCAATGTCCACAGGCAAATAGGACAGCAGGAAGTTTACCATTTATATTCTTTGGCATATAGAGATTGGCTGTTACGTAAAAGTCAGGAAGACTTTGATATATGACCTTCTTTATCATATAGGAATCTTTCTCGATGACTCCGGTATATACAGGTTTTAGGTCTGTCCTTTCTATATCCAGTCCACCAATTGCATCTATAAAATATCTCCTTATCCTTTCTCTCCTTCTCTCAAACTCTTCTATACTCTTTATACTCTCCTTTTCTTCCTCCTCTTTTTTAAAACATTCGAAAGCTCTTCTTTTTATATACTCAGGCAGTTGATTCTCTACATCGTAATATCCATCTAAGAATGCTCTGAACATCTTATCCTCCTAGATATCCAATCTCTTAGCCAGATCTTCAAGAAATCTTTTAGAATCTATGTAAGCCTTTTCTATATCAGGAACATTCCCTATATCTATTGCTACATAACCCTGATAGTTGTGCTTTTTTAAAGCCAGGAATATCCCTTCCCAGTCTATGTTTCCTTTTCCCAGTGGGAGATGATCATTGACCTTACCATCATTGTCAGAGACATGGAGATAAAAGATTTTATTTCCAAGTTTCTCTACAGATAATGGGAGGATCTCCTTCTGTGCATTCTGATGTCCAGTATCTAATACCGCACCAAAGTTATCACTCTTTACATAGTCCATAAGTCTGAGGAGTGCATCTGTATTACTTATAATTTCTCCTACTCTTGGTTCCAGGCAGAACTTAAGCCCGGCTGATTTTGCTGTTTCACTTGCAAATCGGAAGCTATCAACCAGGACATCCCAGAGCCTATCCCAGTTAAATGTCGGGTCTATCTTCACTCTGTAATGTTTTCCGTAACTTATACTCTCTTTATATGGAGCCTCTCCTATAAATTCTAGAGGTGGAGTGTAGCTGTCTGTTTGAATGGTCTCACAATCGAAGTATTTAGCAAGCTCTATCCCTAACATATACAGGTCTTTTGCCTTTTTTCTTTTCTCTTCGTCTAAGCTCACAATATCGGGAATGATTGGACAGAAGTTTATTATCTTTACCCCCAAGTTCCTGCAGTGGTCTTTGATCTTTTCTCTATTGTGATATACCTCTTTTAGATTCTCCTCCCTTACCCCTTCCAGCTCTACATACTCAAATCCCATATCAGCCATCTCTTTTAGCGCCTTAAAGATATTCTCCATACTTGGAGGATATCCATACTTACTTATCGCATAAAGCCAGCAACAACTTATCTTCATAAACTAGCCTCCTCCTTATACATATTAGTTTTGCTTCTATAGTCAGATAAGGGGGGAGAGCCATCTCTCCCCTCTATTAAAACAATCACTTTTCAAAGAAGTATTGTTCCGGATGTGTATTACCTGGAGATGTAAGAGTGACATCGCTAAGAGCTTTTTCTGGTACATTTCTAAAGTTATTCTTTACTACCCCTACTCCCATAGTTGCAGGAGCTAACCCCACTGTGCCGATAGTCCATAAGTTTTCACTATTTAGTCGGATTATCTCCTTAGCCAGGCTTAGCCTCTTTGCAGGATTGGTTGTTTTTATAGCCTCATCATATAATTGAATCGCCTTCTTTAAGTCCCCCTTAGGTTCTTCTCCACCTTTTCCACCAGTTTGATACCATACACCAGATAGTGGTGCTATTCTAGAGACGTCACCATATGGTAGGAACCAATAGGGATATGTAAGGAACTGAGGATAAAATGCTCCGTCCATATTCCATATGGCTACTTGTTGTAGTCCTGCTCTTATCCTCGTATAGTGTAGAGACCTTTCCTGTACCTGAACCGCTATCTTAACTCCTACTGCTTCCCAGTACTTCTTTATCAACTCAGCTGCATCAACCCAGAGACCAAAGGCAGGAACAACCTCGATTGTAAGAGCCACCGTTTTACCGTTTGGCAAAGTACGGAATCCATCTTTTCCTTTCTTTAATCCTAACTTATCCAGGATTTCATTAGCCTTCTGAGGATTGTACTCTATATATGCTTTGGCAAACTTCTCTTCAAAAGTAGGACAGGAAGGTATCACAGTAGCCTGCCGTGGTACTCCCAAACCCAGATAACAGAGTTGATTGATCTCGTCCCTATTAATAGCTAGGGATAAAGCTATCCTGAAATCTCTATTTCTGATGAGATTTCCTATGTCTTCGTCTTCGTGATAATTTTGGTTGAACATAATCTGGCAGTTAGAACCATCTCCAGTGTTCCATACAATTACCCTGTAATTCCCCTTCTTAGCATTCTCTACAAGTAACGGGTAATTGTTAATCATTATATGCCTCAACTGCATATCTAATTCTCCAGCTACTGCTTTCATTGTCACCATCTCTGCGTCGGATACTAAGGTATGAGCGATACGGTCAATATAGGGTAATTGGTTACCTGCGGTATCAACCTTCCAGTAAAAAGGATTTCTTTCCATCATCCAAAGCGTAGCACTTGGTAGATTTGTAGGTTTCCATGCTTTATGGGAGGGTCTTTCTGGATTTGATATCCAGTCGTTTTTGTTCTGAAATAGTTGATACCAGAACTGAAATCCTTCCTTTTTAGTCAATGCCTCTAAGTCTGCTTTAGATACATATTTGGTATGGAACTTCTTTAGATAATGTTTTGGCAAGAATGCTTCTATCCCGGTCATCCACTGTAATATCAGTGGATTAGCTTTTGCAAAAGTAAACTTGACGGTATAATCATCAAGTTTTTCTATCTTAGCAGATCCTCCTGCTGTTACCCATGTAGGAAGAATGGGTGTGAGCTCTTTATTCAATATTACATCCTCAAACCAGAAGACGACATCTTCTGCGGTGAAAGGTTCCCCATCTGACCACTTCATCCCCTTCCTGAGATATAAGACAAGTTCCTTACAGTCTTTAGAAAGATTCCAGCCTTTAGCAACATTGGGTTCGATTCTTTTACCATCATTACTCCACCTTAATATTGGATCGTAGGTAATTCTGGATGGACCGGCAGAATCTGCCACTCCTAGCCATGCCCTCCTCCATGTTCCCCCGTATTCTCCAACCCTTTCTACCGGTACTACGACCGCAGGTTCTTCTGGAAGTCTCTTCTCTACCGGTGGTAACTTACCCTGTTTTACTAATTCCTGTAACATTGGTGCCTCATTAAATTTAGTAATCCTTTTTCCGGTAGCCCTCTGATATTCTTTTATGGTAGGATATTGCCCAATGAAACCTGCCTGCTGCGAGAAAGTTAAATGAACAGAACTTAAAACTAGAATTGCATTTAGTAACACAACCAGCAAGACTTTCATTGACCTCATATTCTTACACCTCCTCAGAATATTTTTGGAAAAGGCATTTCTTATAATCTCCAAAGGTACTCCTTTAGAGTAACTTGACTTTAAGTTAGATCTTTCCTGAATAGATTTAGATTCCCGATATTACTCCTCTCACCTCCTTATCCCAATTTTGGTATGAAGTCTGACCTTAAGAATGCCTCTGCATATCTTGTCCCCCTCAGATAACCTCTTACCCTTGCCAGTGCCTCTATATACTCTATAACCCCGGGTAAAACGGGGAATTGACTGCTCTGGGTCTTCATTGCTGATATTTTCTTTTCTAGAGTATCTGTTATATCTATAACCAGAGATGGATGAGTAAAGAGTTCTATCACCTCGTAGTAGTAGAGTTCAGGTGTATACCAAGGGGGTCCAAAGTCTGCCAGTACATTCTCAGATGCCTTCCACCTGGCTTCATCTGTAATCTCCCATACCGCCCTGTGGTCTCTGTGTTTATCCTCCTTATAGTGCGTAAAGATTACATCGGGCTTATATCTCCTTATGATCTTTACACACTCCTGGTATGTTTCCCTGTCATTTACAATACCCTGATTTGGCTTGTACAGTATTATCCTTTCCTTTATCCCCAAGACCTTATTACACTCTTCTGCCTCTTTTAGCCTTATCTCCCTCATACGTTCTTTCATCTCTATAGAGCTATAGCTCGTCTCTCCTATGGCAAATGTAACCACATAGACTTCTTTACCTAGATCTGAAAGTCTTGCTATTGTTCCACCCACTCCAAGTATCTCGTCATCTGGATGGGCTGAAAATACCAGTATTCTCTGCCATTTTTCCATTATGCCTTTATCCTCCTCCCTTCTATTTTATCATATAACCTTTCCTTCTAAGATTCATAGCTACAGGTTTATCCAATATTCACCTATAACATCCTGGGTATATCTATTTTTGATCTTGAGCTTAACCCTTTTAATGTCCTTTATCCTGAATACATAAGAAAACTCTTTTACCTCCCCCACCTCCAGAATGACATTGTCCAGTCCCATTCCAACATCACTCCATAGTTTACCACTTACTGTATAATCTATAGAAAACTGTATCCACTTTTTAAAACTGGAATTGTTCCTTACCCTGAAATCTATCCTAGTTCCACCTAATACTGGAGTTGTGGATATCTTTACGATCTCTACACGTCCACTGTCCGTGTTACACCTGTAGCTTCCTTTAGGGATCTCTACAATCTCTTTTATCTTCCACATATAAAATATTGTCTCGTAGTAATGATCTATTGTCTCTACTTCTCCGGTATTTATATTCCTTTTAAATTCTATCTGCCTCTCTTCTAAGGGGAAGTTAGGGTCATATACAAGTATTTTTATGTCTTCATTCTCTACCTCAATCCCATATGCCAGTACAGTATGATTTTTCTTTGTATCTTTAAGTTTGACAAAGAGGATACACGGAACCTTACTCCTTAGTGAGGATTCCAGTTCTGCAATGATCCTCTTTGGTGTAAGATAGAGCCTTGTAGTAATCTTTGGGATTACCCACCATCCCAACGGTCCTGCATAAAGGTTTACCCCTTCGTACTGTGCATTGTAGATAGTCTTCTTCCAGACCTCTGGGAGTAAGTATGGATCCTTACACTTTGGCAGAGGGATCTTATTAAGATAGGATAATCCAGCGGTCAGGCACATCCCGAAACATATTCCTTTGGGGAGAATAGCCTTTAAGCCTTCAAGTTTACCTGGGAGTTCTACCTCAGAAAATGGACCATCATTAGGGAAATACCAGCTATACTCTTTTAGAGAAAAACCAATGTCGATGGAATTGAATGTAGGAGATGGCTCCTCTAAAAATGGAATAGGTAATCTTTCTTCAGCGTATAGCTCTGAGCTCAAAAAGAGTACGCTCAATATAGAACAAATAATTAAAGATAAAGTTATTCCTCTATACTTCATCTTCAGCTCTTATTATACTAAGATAGACAGCCAGATTGCAATGCCAACTAAAATACCTTTCCTGGATTCATAATGCCGTTAGGATCAAATACCTTTTTTAACTCTCTCATTAAGGGGACCTCTCTCTTTTTAGAGAGATATAATGCCTTCTTCTTGACATATCCAATCCCATGTTCTCCGCTTGGTGCTCCACCAAGTATACTGGCTTCTACCGCTATCTTATCTAGTATCTCTTCCTGTACCAATTGCCAATCCTCTGGAGACATATCTTTCGGCTTTAATGGTGCAGAATGGATATTGCCATCCCCAGCATGGGCTACACAGAGGATGCTTGTCTTATACTCATCTTCAAGTGCTTTTATCCTTCTTAGCATCTCAGGGATCAGAGATGTTGGAACTACAGCATCCCCAGTAACTACATATGGGTCTATTGCCTTTATGGCTTCCAGATAATTTCTCCTCAACCTCCAGAGCTTTTCAGATGCAAAGGGATTTTCTGCTACAAATACTTCTAATGCTCCTGATTTCAGACAGGCTTCTCCTGCCCTTATATAAGACTCCTCCAGCTGAGATTTATTATTCCCATCAAACTGGATAAGTAGGTATGCTTCTGCCCTGTCCTGATATTCCCACTTACTTTTTGTGTATAGACTTGCCACCTCTACTGAAGGACGGTCCAGAAATTCAACTGCACATGGCAGGACCCTGCTTTCAGTGATAATTTCTGGAACAGTTTTGATGGCAGATTCCACTGTAGGGAAGGGAACCAGGAGGTCAACCGTGTACTGAGGAAGCGGGATAAGATTTACTATGATCCTTCCAAACACACCAAGTGTCCCTTCTGAGCCTATCATAAGGTTTAAAAGGTTATATCCACTAGAATCTTTCCTCCTTTTACCACCAAGAGATAGGATGTCCCCAGAAGGTAATATCACCTCCAGACCCAGTATGTGATGTCCGGTGTTTCCATACTTTATCACCTTGCTTCCACCTGCATTTGTAGCCACATTCCCACCCAAAAAACTTGTCTCTACGCTCATCGGATATCCAGGATAGAAGAGTCCCTCCTCGGCTACCTTTTTACAGAGATCATTTGTTACTACGCCAGGCTCGGCAACAGCCACAAGATTGACCTTGTCTATCTCTAAGATCTGATTCATCTTTTCCAGGGATAATACTATACCTCCATATAGAGGAACTGCTCCTCCTACCACTCCACTTCCAGCCCCTCTTGGTGTAACCGGGATAAGATTTTCATTGGCAATTTTTAATACTTCTGATATCTCCCCTACATTTTCTACCTTTACCACTACCTCTGGCATATGGGCATAGAATCTTCCCGATTCATCTTGAGAGTATCTCTCCAGATCCTCCTCTTCAGTAGAGACATCATTATCTCCACAGATTTCTATCAATCTATCTATGATCTCTTCATTAACCTTTTTAAACATTATCTTTTCCTCTCTTCCAGCTTTCTTTTTAAGACTGGTAAGATCTCCAAGGCATCCCCTACTATCCCTAAATCTGCCACCTGAAATATGGGAGCCTCAGGGTCTTTATTTATTGCGATGACACTCTCTGAGTTTATCATACCTGCCAGATGTTGTACCGCACCAGAGATGCCAACTGCAATATAGACCTTTGGGTTTACAGTCTTTCCGCTCAGCCCTACCTGATGTGGATACTCTATCCATCCCATATCGACCACTGCCCTGGATGCACCCACAGCAGAAGAATCAAGTAACTTTGATATCTCAAATAGTAAGGAGAAATTCTTGGGGTCCTTTAAACCCTTACCCCCTGCAATTACAACTTCTGCATCTACTAGAGAGATCTCCTCTTCCCTTGGCTTAATTTCTAATATTTCTATCCTCGGGTTAAGATCGATCTGGGGTCTTATTATCTCTATCTCTCCTACTCTTTTTGTATCCCTTTCCAGCGGTTTCTTTCCTTTGGGTCTTACAGTTGCCATCTGAGGTTTACAGTATGGTGTTTTTATCGTGGCAAGGACATTTCCTCCTATAGCTGGTCTGGTTTGAAGCAGGAGTCCAGTCTTTTCTTCTATGTCCAGAGATGTACAATCAGCTGTAAGTCCTGCCTTTAATTTTCCGGCTAAATAGGGCATTATAGTTCTACCGGTAGTTGTAGCACCAGCTAGAACTATGTCGGGTTCTATCTTTCTTATAAATGGAACCAGGACATCTGCATATATCTCCACGTTAAAACTACCAAGTTTGGGATGTTCAAAATAGAATACCTTATCCGCCCCGTAATAGATGATCTCTTCAAGTTGTCCCAGATTATGCCCCAGAACCAAAGCAGAAAGACCTGCCTCTAGCTTATTGGCAAGCTCCTTACCCCATGCGAGTAACTCATATGTGACAGGATGGATCCTGCCATCCCTTACTTCCCCTAATATAAAAACGTCTCTTCTCATAATATACTCCTCTCTTCCAGGAACTTTATGATACAATCAACAGCTTCATCAGGATTTCTTACCTTTATCTTCTTACCACTCCTTGATATCTTGGGATAGAAGACCTTTACTACTCTTGTTAAAGAACCTGATAATCCTACCTCTTCATCCCTGACCCCTAACTTTTCCAGATCAAACACTTCTATCTTTGTATTCCTTGCCTTTATCTTTCCTCTAAGGGTTGGCAGTCTGGGTTCTCCTATAGCCTTTGTTACCGATATTACCCCTGGCAATTTTGTCTTAACTATCTCTGTACCATACTCTGTCTCCCTTTCTAAGATAGAATACTCTTCGTTTATCTCTATGATCTTACTGGTATAGGTGACTATGGGTAGGTCTAACTGTCCTGCCAGGCTTGGGCCTACCTGTCCAGTTTCTCCATCGGTTGCCCGTTCCCCTGTTATTATTAATGAAAATGGCTTTAGCCTTTTAATAAGAGTGGCTATAGTGTAAGAAGTAGCCCAGGTATCTGCACCTGCAAATGCCCTATCTGATAGGAGGATTCCACCATCACATCCCATAGCAATGGCTTCTCTTAAGACCTCCTCAGCCTTTGGAGGACCCATAGAAATGGCAGTAATATAGGCATCCCCTCTATAAAGTTCCTTTATCTGCAGGGAAGCTTCTATCGCATAGAGATCTAAAGGATTAATTACCGCCTCTATCTCTTCTCTTTTCATAGTTCCAGTAGTCTCATCTATCTTTACTTTATCTGTAGCCGGTACCTGCTTCACCAAAACGTATATATTCATATAACAAGACCTCTCTTATATAGTTTTTACTTTAGGTGACGTCCTCCCCTCAATAAATTGAG
>CAZZLK010000037.1:0-22458 GCA_964655195.1 uncultured bacterium | reverse complement strand
TAACAGCAGAAACCAGGCAGACAACAAAGCATGGTAAGACAAGAGTATTATATAAGATAGACTTATCGGGAAATGCCAGAGATATGGCTATAGAGATTATAGTAATTATAATCACTATAGGGATGACCTTCTCAAATTCTTCTACCGCTGAGCCATAGGTCAACTTTTTGACAATTCTTAGCAAAAGATATAAAGAGTATAAACCAGTTATAGCAATGAAAGTCCTATCTAATGGACCTTTCATCAGTAAGAGTGGCAGAAATGGTAATATAGCCAGAATAATTGAGAGGACCTTTTTTGATGAAAATCTATACAGGATAAATGAGCTCAGAATAATCCACAGATAAAGCAGTTCAACATTGCGCAAGGTACCAATAAAACTCAGTAGAAATCCAAAGATACCAAATACAAGGGATATATTACTTATTATCTTGAGGTAGCGTATATACATATTCGATCCCTCTATCAGTATATTTTAGAATACTATCAGATATAAACTCCAGGTTCTCATCCTTGAGAGAGATAAGGATTACCTCCTCAAGCTCAGAGGCTAAAGAATTTATATGCCCCACATAGGAGTCCAGTACCTTGGGAGTTATTATAACATAGGTAGAACAGCTTATATCGTGCCTGTTCAGTCTCGAAAGCAACTCTTCAAATGTCAGACTTATACTGTAGGAGGCTCTGCCCAGACATTCTAGAAGGGACTCTAGATGAGAAATTCCTGAGGAAGGATATACTATATTTCTATTTGCTGGTAGTCCATGCATAATGGAGTTTGTGGCAAAACCATAGGGCATCCCCATAGATTCAAATTTCTCCATAATTCCTCTGGCGATAGAGATACATCTTTCTATATCGTCTGGCTTTATGTCCACCCAGAACGGTTTATCACATTCTACGTTCAATATAATCATAGCAGTATTCTCTAGAGTAAAGTCAAACTTCTTTACCATAAGATTTCCAGACTTTAGAGATGATGGCCAGTGAATGGTTTTGGCTGGTTCAAGTCCAGTATATTCTTTTATCCCTATAATCATAGTGGGATCATCTATGATCCATCTCTGGACAGATAGATTCCCGTTATAGTTTCCATAAGGGACAAGTTCCCTTTCTAGGTCTATACTTTTAGGAAGGACAACGATCTCCTGATTATATCTTATACTTTTTACAAATGTATTTAATCCCAAAAGATCTCCTCCAATTAAGGAGACATCCTCAAAGATATATCTTCCCCTTTTATGGCATACTGCGGTATAGATCCTTTTTATGCGTTGAAATGGAAGTAAGAACATAGTAATCGTATGGTATAGAAATTCCACTGTCTTAAACTGATCTGCCCTGAATTTATACTCCAGACCAGCGGGGAATCTTTCTATGATCTGCAAGAATGTTACAGGAAGGATCTTCCTGTTCTCTACAACAGTTGTTATATGGAAATCTTCTCCTATCTCTAATATTCTTTTAGATATCTCTCTCTGGTATGTGACCCCTAATAAGGTATACTTTTTGGAGAGTCTATTGAGTACTATACCAACAATTATGAGGAAGAGTAACAGATAAGCCATCTAGACCTCTTCCACAGGAACCCTTATTGTTTCAAGCACAGAGTTTATAAATGAGTATATATTTCTGTCTCTACTCAGCCCCTTAAGTATGACCCTGTGATTTAGGACATAGGGAGCCATCTTCTTGATATCCTCTGGAATTATATAGTCCCTTCCATTTATTGCTGCATAGGCTTGACTTGCCTTAAAGAGGGCAATTGTTCCCCTTGGACTTACCCCAAGCTGTACCATATCAATATTCCTGGTCTTTTCTATGATATCCAGTAGATAATCCATAACCTCTTTTGAAATCCTCACTTCATTATAGGCACTTCTAACATATGCTATCTCTTCAATGGTAACTGCGCTTTCTAAACCTTCTGTTAGATCCTCCTTCTTATTCCTATTTACTATCTCTATCTCTTCTTCTCTTGTAGGGTATCCAATTTTGATCCTCATAAAGAATCTATCTAGCTGGGCTTCAGGGAGAGGAAATGTGCCAAAGGACTCCACAGGGTTCTGGGTTGCTAACACCATAAAGGGTTCTGGGAGTTTTCTGGTGACACCGTCAACAGTGACTTGTTTCTCCTGCATAGCCTCTAAGAGGGCAGACTGGGTCCTTGGTGTCGCCCTGTTAATCTCATCTGCGAGGAGGATGTTTGTAAATATAGGTCCTGGCTTAAATTGAAAATCGCCTGTCTTCTGGTTATAGAAGTTTATACCTGTAAGATCAGATGGAAGCAGGTCTGGAGTAAATTGGATCCTCTTAAAATCACAGCCTATGGTCTTGGCAAACGCCCTTACCAACATCGTTTTACCCAACCCAGGGACATCTTCAAGAAGAATATGCCCACCACAGATAAATGCTACCGTAACTAGTTCTATAACCTCATCTTTACCTACTATAACCTTAGAAACATTCTTTAAGACCTTATCTTTAAAATTTACAAATGCCTCTATATTCATCTATACCTCCTAAAACAAAAAATGACTCCTACTCAAAGCCGAGTAGAAGTCATCAACCCCTATGGGGTCATTAAGGTGGACTTCATCACCTGGGTTAATTATATCATATATAGTTACGCAGGTAAAGGATATTACGGGGACATCATCTGTCCCATGTCTTATGGTATTATTTATATAAAAAACAGAGGTGAGAGGTTTATGATTTATGTGACCCTTATCCCTAGTCTTAATCATTACAATACGAAGATCTTCTCTGTTGGGCAGGTCTTAAAACTGGTAAAGGAACCAAGCAACATATATGATTTTGAAGCCATCAGGGTAGAATGTGCCGGTATAGGTAAGATTGGTTACGTAGCAAACAGTGTAAATACAGTAGTTAAGGGTACTTACAGTGCAGGAAGACTTTACGATAAGATGGATAACGAAGCTTATTGCAGGGTCCTGTTTGTTACTAAGAGTGAAGCCATAGGAGAAGTTATAGAGAATCCTGATAGAGAGGTAGAGGAGGAGTTTAGAAATTCCGAGGATTATGTAAGAAAGATTATAAGCTACTTTGAGAAGACAGACCTGCACTTCTCTAAAAATGATGTGGCTTACAAACTGGAGGAATCTCCATATAAAGAGGAAGAGATACCGTAAATACCCCTGTTGTGTTTGATTTTTAAAAGATATTAATTGCTTGATTTTATTATCTATATGTGATATCCTCTATACAGGAGACAGGATATTGAAAGGAGATGGGATTCGGAAAAGCTGTATAGAGTTGGAGTATCCCTTGTACTTCGAGGGAGTTATCTGTTTTTAAAATGATCTTTAAATAGTTTCTTATCACTTTTATCTTGTCTCTGATGTTTGTATTTTAATTCTATTATAGAAGGGAGAAGAATTATGAAAAGGCATTTAAAACTATTAGTACTTTTTATTCTGCCAAGTCTTTTCTTTATGGGACTTTATGGCTGTGATGGATGTACTCCAGGGGGTCCATCTTCAGTGAGTAGTGGAAGGATTGTTTTTACCAGCGGACGTGATACGGATGGGGATCTTGAGATCTATATAATGAATCCAGATGGTACTAATCTTATTAAAGTTACAGATAATACGGATCCTGATTATTATCCCTCGTTTTCTAAAGATGGAACCAGGATTGTCTTTGTATCTGCTCGTGATGGAAATCCAGAAAAAATATATGTGATGAATGCAGATGGTACCAATCAGACCAGGATTACAGATGAGCAAGACTGGGATTATCATCCGAACTTCTCACCTGATGGAAAGAAGATCGTATTCCAGTCTAGACGAGATGGTGATGATGAGATCTATCTTTTAGATACAACGGTTATCTCTCATCCTCAGTTGAGTAAGCTTACCGATAATTTAGCTTCAGATAGATTTCCCTCTTTTTCTCCAGATGGTAGTAAGATTATCTTTGTATCTGACAGAGATGGAAATGATGAGATCTATACTATGAATGTAAATGGTACCGGTCAAACTAGGCTTACAAGTAATTTTTATTCAGACTGGATGCCCCGTTACTCTCCGGATGGAGCAAAGATTGTCTTTTCATCTAAGCGAGGTGAAGACGATAGTGAGAAGATCTACATAATGAATGCAGATGGATCAAATCCAGCTAGACTTACCAGCGGTTCTGGTCAGGACTGGTATCCCTGCTTTTCGCCAGATGGCACAAAGATAGTATTTTCTTCTAATCGAAGTGGAAACTGGGAGATCTATGTGATGAATGTAGACGGGTCTAACCTAACCAAGATTACAGACCATACTTCAGCAGACAATTATCCCTTCTGGGGACAGTAATATTTTAGGGCAGGTGTAGCCTGCCCCTTTTTTGATTTAAAATCAGACAGATCTTAAACTTAGAATCTTTTGTGCATTCCTGTATAATATATTGTCTTTTTCATCCTCTGAGATCCTACTACTCTTTACCCAGCCTATGGCTGGTCTTGGATCTATAAAGGGAAAGTCCGTACCAAAGAGAATCCTCTGGCTACCAATTTTATTTACATAATGCTCGATTATTCCGTTATACATAGCAGAACCAGTTAGATCGAGATATATATTATCGATATCTTTAGCCAGTTCGACAGCCAGAAGCATAGATCTTATGTCTCCTCCAGAATGTCCCATTATAAATATGGCACTCGTATAATGTCTTGCTAAATCTACCACAGTTCTTACATCTTTTTCTCCCCAGGTATGTATCAGTACTGGACACCGGTATCTGTTTGCATACTCATAGGCATATATATAGTTAGCACCATCCGGAGGATACATATGAGTACCGGGATGAAGTTTTATCCCTATAAACCCCTGGGAGAACCTCTTGTTCAATTCTTCTTCTATCTTATCTGCAAAGTATGGACTCAATGTAACATAACCTTTGAATCTATCCGGAAATGCTCTTATAGCCTCAAGGACCATCTCGTTACCTATCTCATAGTCTGGTCCTATCCCTATGAGGGCACTTATCCATGCGCTCTCCATCCCTATCCTATCCATTATCTTTACCATAGATAGAAAATCTCCACCATCATAGTAGAAATTGAACCATTTTCCAAGATGGGCATGGGCGTCTATCATAGTTTTACCTCCTGGATGAGTCTTTCAGCATTCTTGTAGGCTATGAGGTCCTTAACCTCTTCCGGCACATCCGCCTTTTCTATGTAATATACTGTGGAGCCTGGAGTTTTATATGGAAGATTACTCCCAAATAACAACCTCTCTCCGCCAAATCTTTTGTACAGGGTTTCTATTCCAAGAAAGGCGATATATCCAGATAGTTCTATGTAAACATTTTTATATCTTTTTAAGAGGGGAAAGATATATGAACTTTGCCTGTATGTCAGGTCTACTAGAACTAATCTTAGGTTGGGATGATTTCTCGGTATGTTATATATATCCTTCCAGCCAGTATTATTAGGAGATAACAATACAGGGACGTTAAACTCTTCCATAAATGATAATAGATCACCCACCACCTCTTCTTCCAGTAGAAAGTTGTGCAGGTCTGGGAATAATCTGACCGCCCTGACGTTGTTCATCCTGAGCTCCTCCAGAAGTTTATCCGGTGTATCTATCGGAAAGATATCTAACGGTAAAAGTACCCAGGAGGGATAAATGTTAACGTAATTTTTGATCTCTTCTATCAACTTATTATTCCCAAAGTATGCATCATAATCCCTGCTATAACTGTGATAGACTAATGTCTTCTTGATATTAAATCTTTTTAGCTCCTCATCCAGTCTGTTAACATCTAGCCAGTTACTCAAGGGTAAAACGGTAGGTTTTCCCAGCATTATATTAAAATCAAAGTACTCTCTCATCGATCTCTTACCTTATATCCTGTATGTATACCTCAGTCCCACTCAGATAAGAAACCTCTATAGCTTTCAAGACCGTAACTACCTCTAACATATTATCGTATCCTATGGGTAGAGTAGATGTCTTTATCATCTCCAAAAATTTCAAGAGCCCATAATAATAAGGAGATGGGGTCTGCTTACCATCCCAATAGTTCCATCCATTCTTTCCAAATGCAGAGATGGTAAATGTATAGACCGCATTACCAAGCATCATAAGTTCAACTATCCTCTCGTCAGGATAGGTCAGGGTGACGGCTATATTATTCTGGTTATTCACCGCTATTACCCTCTCGACTCCGCTACCAAATATCTCCTGAGAGAGCTCCACTATATGGACCCCATAGAAGAATATTCCCTGATATTCACTGTTGATATCTGCCGGGCCACATACGAATCCTGCGGTTAATGGACCCTTAGAAGCTAGATCCTCTTTTAGTTTTACTACCGGTTCATCAAATCTAAGGGTAGAAAAAGATGTTATAAGAGTATTCTTCTCCTTTGCCAGATTTATTATCCTCTTGGCATTTTCCACAGATGTCTCCAAGGGTTTATCTATAAATGTCGGAATACCTGCCTCAATGAATGGTTTTGAAAACTTATAGTGCAGTGCTCCATCCCTCAGTACCACCATTACTGCATCTACTTTTCCGATCATATCTTCGGGGTATTGAACTATCTCCGGTATATTACCTAGTTTAGCGACCTCTTCCGTTCTTTTCCTTTCAAATCCCCATATAGAAATGACTTTTGCATCTTCCACCCTTAACCCCTTAACCCCTTCTGGTAGATTAGTAAGCTGAGAGAAGGCTATCGCATGAGAATTGTCAGACCCTACTATGCCAATTCTTATCATAAATAGATCCCTCCTTTTTAGAAAAGAAGGGGGATAGAGAGATCTATCCCCCAGAGAATTGAGATTACTTCTTGAAGAAGAACTGCTCTGGATTCTTATATCCAGGGCTCATATATGGATATGCAAGGGTGCCTTCTTTAGGGACATTCTTAAAGTTATTCTTAACAACTACTGGGAAGTTGAAGAACCCTAACACTGGTATAGCCCATAGATTCTTTGCCCAGAGGTACAGAATCTCATCTGTAAGCTTATCTATCTCCTTCTGATCTGTAGAGACAATGATCTTATCAAAGTTTGCTATTATCTTTAAGGCATCTCCGGTTGGTTTTACTGCACCTTCAGCCTTACCTTTAGAGGTATACCAGAGACCCCAGAGTGTACCATAGTAACAGGATGTAGAATTTGGAATGACAAACATAGAATAGGTTAGCAAGAATTTACCTGGGTATAGACTGCCTAAGGTGTATCCAGCTATCTGATAATCTGCACTGTTTATCCTGGGCCACCAGAGAGAACTGGTTATAGCATCGACAGCGGTCTTTATACCAACTTTATTCCAGTACTGTGCTATGAGTTCCATCACATCTGGATGTATTGCATACCCTACATTTGTGAGAATCGTCAGCTGTATCGGTTTTCCATCAGGTCTTAGTCTGAAACCATCTTTATCCTTCTTTGTAAGACCTATGCTATCTAAGAGTCTATTAGCCTCTGCTACGTTATACTCATAGAGTTTCCTTATCTCCGGATTGTTCTGCAAAGATGCCTTGGGAAATATGGTATATGTAGGGGTTGCCTGGCCAAGATATACGAGTTGATTGATCTCATCCCTGTTAATCGCCAGAGATAGAGCGGTCCTGAATTTCACATTCCTTAGCAGATCTGCTATAAATTTATCCTTGGTATAGTTCTGATTGAAGAATACTGCGCTTGCCGTCTCTCCTGACTGCCACTGATAGACCTGATATCCACCCTTATCCCTGTTTTCCATAAGGAGAGTAAAATCTTTGAATGCAAGGTTTCTTCCTTGCATATCTATCTCTCCCTGAACAGCCTTCATTGTGATCATCTCTGTATTCTGGACCATATCCCACGAGACCCTATCTATGTATGGGAGCTGATTCCCCTCTATATCTACCTTCCAGTAGTAGGGGTTTCTTTCTGCTACAGCCCTTGGTCCGGTAGGTGGAACCGACAACTTCCAGGGAGCAAGCACAGGAAGTTCGGTGTTGGAGTATTTTGTTGCCTTATCCTGATAGAGTTGATACCAGAAGTCTCTCTTTGCCTCCTTCACCAATGCTTCTAACTTCTCCTTTGGGGCATATTTTATATGGAACTGCTGTAAGTAGTGTTTGGGAGAAGCAAAAGATGCATTATTAACAGCTATATATTCAAGGAATAGTGAGTAAGGTCTTTTAAATCTGAATCTTACTGTATAGTTATCGACTTTTTCTACCTTCGCCTGTTCACCAGCTGGGGCTAGCCAGGCGGGAAAGACAGGAGTAAGTTCTTTGTTCAGTAGTTCATCATTATACCAGTAGAGTATATCATCAGCAGTAAATGGCTCACCATCTGACCACTTCAATCCTTTTCTTAAGTAAAATGTATAGACCCTGCCACCTTCGGTTACCTTCCAGGAAGTACAAAGGTTAGGAATAATTGTTTTTCCGTCTCTTGCCCACTTTACCATAGGTTCATAACCCAGTCGGGCATGTATCATTGTATCAGCCGGTGATAATGCAGCCCTTCTCCAAGTTCCACCATACTGTCCTACCTCTTCAACTGGTTCTACCACTGCTGGCTCTTCTGGGAGTCTTTTCTCTACAGGTGGCAGTTTTCCCTGTTTTACAAGTTCTGCTAGCATTGGGGCTTCGTTAAATTTTGTGATCCTTTTCCCAGTTGCCTTTTGAAATTCGGCAATAGTTGCATACTGCCCTAATGGATTCCTCTCCTGAGAGAATAGAGGAATGGTAAGACCAAACACCAAACTCGTACACAGTACAGTTATTAAAAGATACCTCCAAAAACTCTTCATAAACAATCTCGCCTCCTTCTTGAATTTAAAATCTGGCACAGAATACGAATAGAGTTAACATCAAGAATCTGTTTCCTCGCATCACCTCCTTTTTAAATTATTCTAACAATATTTACCCAATAACTATACCACTTTTCCTGTGATTTATCAAGCTTATTGAATAATCATAACCTTTCGAGTATATACTCCCTTGACCCCAACCCTAACTCCTCGGCATAGGCTAGCTGTACACTCCAGTCTATCTCCGGGTGTATAGCTCTAAACTTGTCTTCTCCTGGGTTAAAACTCCCTTTAAGAGCGGTCTCTCTTAGACCTATACTCTGGTTGACCAGATCTACTGAAGCCTGATCTATCGCAACTATATCTGAACTTCCAAGTATACCGATATCGGGAACAATATCTGCATCGTGCCATCCTGCACAATCGCAATCAGGGCTTATATCCATAACAAAGTTTATAAAAGCAACCTTCGGCTCCTTGGTCTTTATCATCCCGTATGTAAATTCAACCATCTTCTCCTGTAATCCTATAGCAGATTCATTCCATGATATCTCTATAGCAGAAGTTGGACATACAACTGCACATTCCCCGCATCCTATACAGAGTTCTGGAGTTAGGATCGCTTTCCTATTTACCAGTCTCAAAGCCCCTTGGGGACAATGATTTACACACCTGGCACAACCTATACATACCTCTGGTTTTGGGTCTGGTTTAAACTGAGCATGTTGCATCTGTTTACCTGATCTTGGAGCACCACCCATACCTACATTCTTTATAGCTCCACCAAATCCAGCCCCTATATGACCCTTAAAATGAGTCAATGCAAGCAGAAAGTCTGCATCATATATGCCTCCAGCGACCTTTATCTTTTTAAAGTTCTTTAGATTTACCTCTACCTCTTTAAAGTAATCTCCATTTATTCCATCTGCTATTATGAGAGGGGCACCAACAGAAGAGTATCCAAAGCCATTATATATGGCTGACTCCAAATGGTCCACCGCATTGGCTCTACCTCCTTTATAAAGGGTATTTGCATCTGTGAGAAATGGCTTTCCTCCCATATCTTTAACTACCTCTACAACCTGTCTTACGAATACAGGTCTTATATACGCGTGGTTACCTGGTTCTCCGAAGTGGAGCTTTATAGCAACAAGGTCCCCTTTCTCCATCCTGTTCTCCAGGAGCCTTCTTGTTAGCTGTTTCAGCCTTCTAAGCAGCGAATGGTTTTCGTCCTGGGCTCTTAAGGAGAGAAAGTATACCGTGCTTTTCATTGTGAATTGCCTCCTTTCTATACCTTTTTCTTTATCTCATGTCCTCCAAACTTGTTCCTCATAGCAGAGAGTAACTTGGCTGAATAACTCTCCTCCTGCTGTGAGTAGAATCTATTCATAAGAGATATAGCTATAACTGGTGCAGGTATCCCTAACTCTATCGATTCCATAACTGTCCATCTGCCTTCTCCAGAATCCGGCACATAGTCTTCTACATCTTTTAATTCCTGGTCCTCTGCTAGAGCCATAGCAGTTAAGTCCAATAGCCAGGACCTTATAACACTCCCAAATCGCCATATCTGAGCTATCTGTGCTAGATCTAAATCAAACTCTTTTTTATTCTTCAGTATCTCAAACCCTTCTGCCAGAGCCTCCATCATACCGTACTCTATCCCATTGTGCACCATCTTTACAAAATGTCCCGCCCCATTTGGACCCACATGCCCCCATCCTGTAGTTGGAGAAGGAGCTAGGGTCTCGAATATTGGTCTCAGATATTCTACCGTCTCTTTGTCTCCGCCAATCATAAGACTATAACCCTGTGTTAGTCCCCAGATTCCTCCACTTGTTCCTACATCTACAAATCTGAACCCTTTTTCTTTTATCATCCTGGCTCTTCTTATAGTATCCCTGTAGTTTGAATTAGCTCCGTCTATGATGATATCATTGGGCGAGAGTATAGCGGTTAATTTCTCTAGCATCTCTTCAGTGGGATCACCTGCAGGAAGCATTACCCAAACTACTCTCGGGGGAAGAAGCACTTTAGGTATATCCTCCAGGGAGTATACCCCTACTATCCCTTCTTTTTCTATCTCCCTAGTCTTTTCCTGAGTTCTATTATAGGCAAATACCCTGTGCCCTCCTTTATGTAACCTTCTTGCAATATTTGCACCCATCCTTCCCAGTCCTATTATTAATATCTCCATATGGCTTCACCTCTATTTTTGGATTACTAAGTTTAGATTATAAATCAAACTATAGATAGATTCAAACTATTTTATAAAAATCTAATTAATGTTATAATATTAGTAGAAATTATTCTAAGCTTATGGAGGTAGAAATTTATGAGTGACATAAGATTTGAAGCTCAGGTGGAGTGGAAAGAAGGTTTTACTGTAGAGGCTAAGGCTCGAGACTTTACTCTATATATAGATGAGCCACCAAATTTGGGGGGAAAGGATAAAGGGCCGAATCCTGTAGAGTATGTGCTTATGGCTCTAGGTGGATGCGTGATAATAGTTGGACAGGTAGTTGCCAATGAGATGGGGATAAAGATAGATGAGTTTAAGATCAGACTCTCTGGAGATCTTAATCCTCTGAGGTTTATGGGTAAGCCTAGTCCGGACAGGGCTGGATTTAAAAGTATTAACCTGGAGATAGAAGTAAAGTCCGATGCTCCGAGGGAGAAGCTGGAAGAGTGGGTAAAGGCGATAGAGGAGCGTTGTCCAGTGGGAGACAATCTCAGAAATCCTACTCCTGTTCATATAGTAATTAAGTAGGCTTTCCTTTAATCGGGCAGGTTATCGGTTTGTCTGATAGCCTGCCCTTTTTTTATGGTATAATCTACAATTGATATCCTTAATTAGGAAGGAGTTGATCAGATGGCTGAATTGAGGTGGAATCCTCTTCTAAGTGATTGGGTTATGGTAGCCTCCCACAGGCAGGAGAGACCACAGATGCCTAAAGACTGGTGTCCTTTCTGTCCGGGGTCAGGTAAAGTTCCAGATAATTACGATGTACTGGCTTACGATAATGATTTTCCAGCCCTTATGCTAAATCCACCAGAGCCAGATAATGTGGCTACCGATTTTTACAGGGTAGCTCCTGCGTATGGAAAGTGTGAGGTAATCCTTTACTCTTCTGATCACTATGCCTCTTTACCTAGACTTCCACTTTCTCACATCCGCAAACTTGTCGACCTCTGGTGCAATAGATTTATAGAACTCAGTAAATATGAGAAGATTAAATATATCTTTATTTTTGAAAATAGAGGAGAGGTAGTGGGGGTAACTATTCCACATCCTCACGGACAGATATATGGTTATCCTTATATACCACTGAAGATACAGAGGGAACTGGAGAGCTGTAAGAGATATTACCAAGAGAAGAATGAATGTCTGGTGTGCAGGATGAATCTGGAGGAACTCTCTTTTAAGAAGCGAATTATTATAGAGAATAAACATTTTATAACCTATCTTCCTTTCTTTACAGAATATCCATACGGGGTATTCATAGTGAGTAAGGAACATAAGAGTAAGATAATAGACTTTTCAGACGAAGAAAAGACTGCGCTGGCTGAGATTCTGAGGGATACAGTGGGCACTTTGGATAGTTTATTTGATTATGAATTTCCATATATGCTCTGCATGCATCAGAGCCCTGTAAATAGTGAGCCCTGTGATGAGTTCTATCACTTCCATATAGAGTTCTACCCGCCTATGCGATCGAGAGATAAGCAGAAGTTTAATGCTTCCAGTGAGACCGGAGCCTGGGCTCCATGTAATACCACTGCTCCGGAAGAAAAGGCAGAAGAATTGAGATCTGCATATAGGAGGTTTAAAGGTTTATGCCTGATATAAATAGATTAAAGGAGAGATTTAGAAAACTGTTTGGTGAGGAACAAACAAGGATATTCTACTCCCCAGGAAGGGTCAATCTTTTAGGTGAGCATACAGATTACAATGGCGGTTATGTCTTGCCAGTAGCCTTGAATGTTGGTACTACAGTATGCGTGGGTATAAGAGAGGACAGTAGGATCTGTTTGTCTGCTACCGACCTCGATGAAATGGTCTGTGCAGATATAGATAACTTGACTGCTTACAGGAGAATAAAGTGGGGGAATTATCAGCTTGGGGTTGCATATGAATTATTGAAGGCAGGTTATAAAATTGGTGGCTGTAATATGCTTTTTGATGATACAGTCCCTCATGGGGCAGGACTTTCATCTTCGGCTGCCATAGAGTGTGCTACTGGTATAGCCCTTATAAAGGTCTTTAATCCTGATAGAGAGTTAGATAGGGTGGAACTTGCCCTTCTAGCACAGAGGGCAGAGAATCAGTTCGTCGGAGTAAATTGTGGCATAATGGATCAGTTTGTCTCTGTAATGGGTAAGAGGGATAATGCTATATTTTTAAACTGTAAGACGCTCGAGTATCGTTATGTCCCCCTCAATCTGGGAGATTATGTACTGGTGATTACCAATACTAATAAAAAGAGGAGTCTGGCTGATTCCAAGTATAACGAGAGAAGGAGAGAATGTGAGAGAGGGCTGGAGATGCTGAAAAAGGAATTGCCAGATGTAACCTGCCTTGGAGATATAACTGTAGATATGTACGAGGCGGTTAGAGGTGTAATAGATGATCCAATCATAGAGAAAAGGGTAAGGCATGTAATATACGAGGACGATAGGGTCTTGAAAGCTATAGAGGTCTTAAATAAGAATGATCTGAAAGAATTTGGAAAACTGATGATAGCCTCTCACGAATCTCTTAGAGATTTATATGAGGTTACCGGTAAAGAACTGGATACACTTTTCGAAGAGGCACTGAAGGTTAATGGTGTTCTGGGTACCAGAATGACAGGGGCAGGTTTTGGAGGATGTACTGTGAGTATAGTACATAGGTCTGCAGTGGAAGATTTTAGAAGACTTGTGGGCAAAAATTATACCGAAAAGACCGGCTTGGTGCCAGATTTTTATGTAATGGAAACAGATGATGGTTCAAGGGAGATAAGTTGACTTATAAGGCATATATGTCTTATAATAGAAGTAGCTGGGGAATCGTCTAACGGTAGGACACCAGACTCTGGATCTGGGTGTGAGGGTTCGAATCCTTCTTCCCCAGCCATTTTTATAGGAGGATACATTGGAAGATAAAGGTACTCCTAAGGTATATCTAGCGGTTCCTATAGTAAATTACTATGATTCAGAAATTACATCTCTTTTGGGAAAGATCCTGACTGATTTGGGTTTTGAGATATCCTCCCCTTGGGTTCTCTCTGGAAAGGATGTTGGGAAGACTCCAGAAGAGATCTTTTTTAGAGATATCAATGCGGTGAAGGATTCGGATATACTTTTAGCTGAGATATCTAAGCCCAGTCATGGCGTTGGTATGGAGGTTATGCAGGCTTATGTGAGTAAGAAGAGAATCATTCTGGTCGCTAGAGAAGATTCTAACATATCCTTTCTTGTTAGAGGAATCCCTGGTGCGATCCTGGTGGAATATAGTGACTATGTGGACCTGGAAGGAAAATTGAGAAAAATTTTAAAGGAGATGACATTATTATGAAGTTTGGAGTTTATTCACCGTTCTCTACAGAGATTATTGGACTTTTAAAAGAGTCTGGTGCAAGCAGTATCGAGTTAGCCTGCTGGCCCGGAAGTTATACAGATGCGGAAGTTATGCTTACTGATAATGCTAGGTACGAAGAGGTTGTCTCTATTATCATATCTGGTGGACTAGAGATCTCTGCCCTGGGTTACTATCCGAATAATCTCGACCCTGATCTAACTAAGAGAGAGACGAATAACAGGTACCTTATGAGGCTGATAGAACTTGCCAGTAAGATGGGTGTAAAGGTTGTCAGCACATTTGCAGGTAGAGTACCGGATAAAGATATACCTGATAATATACCTGTATTTAAAGAGGTCTTTACCCCTATAGTGAAGTATGCAGAAGAGAAAGGAGTGAAGATAGCGATTGAAAATTGTCCGATGATGCATGGTTTTCCCTTTAGAGGAATCAATATAGCATATACCCCTAAGGCTTGGGAGTTGATGTTTGATGCCATACCCTCTCCTAATCTTGGGCTTGAATTTGATCCAAGTCATCTATACTGGCAACAGATAGATTATATAAATGCCATATATAACTTTGGGGATAAGATATTCCATGTTCATGCGAAGGATACCGAGATTATGTACGATAAGCTGGCTGAAGTAGGAATCTACAGTACTGGCTGGTGGCGTTACAGGATTCCGGGTTGGGGAGAGATAGACTGGCTAAAGGTAATATCCTCATTAATGGATATAGGATACGAGGGAAGTATAGATATAGAACATGAAGACCCTGTCTTCTCCGGTCCAAGGGCAAAAGAAGGGATTATATTAGGGTTGAAACATCTCGCTCAGTATATAATCTAGAATTCTAACCCGATACCTTTTTTCTTATAATATCTCGAGCAAATTCTATATCGTTTTTTATCTGAGTTACTAGTTGTTCTAGAGAACTGAACTTTATCTCTGGTCTTATATACTCTACCAGCTCTATCTTCACTAACCTGTCATATATGTCTCTATTGAAACCGAGGAAGTGAGTCTCTACCGTTACTTCTTTTTCTCCCTTTAGAGAGGGAGCAAAGCCTATATTGGTAACCCCTATAAACTTCTCGTCTTCTATTGTCCCTATAGAGGCATAGACTCCCAGTTTGGGAATAATTATTCTGCTGGGGAGAGAGATATTTGCGGTAGGAAATCCTATCTCTTTTCCTAACCCCTTTCCTCTTATAACACGACCCTTTAAGAAGAAATACCTTCCTAGCATCTCGTTGGCAGAGTTTATGTTTCCTTTCTTTAAGGCATCTCTTATCCTTGAACTACTTATAGGGACCCCTTGATATTCTACCGGTGGAACTATAGAGACCCTGAAGTTATATCTTTCCCCCAATCCCTGCAAGAGATTTATATTCCCCTTTCTTCCTTTTCCAAAGTGAAAATTTTGACCTATAATTATCTCCTTAAGATTTAGTCTCTCTTTCATCTCTCTTACAAATTCTTCTGGAGTTTTTTCTGCGAATTGCTCGTCAAATCTGATCAGTACAGTATATGAATGGGGAAACTTCTCAATAATAGCTAAACGATCATTTATGTCTAACAGGAATTCTATCCTTTCTTTTCTTACTATCTCAGAAGGGTGGGGATCAAAGGTTAATACAACGCTAGGAAGTCCAAAGGTGAAGGATTTTTCCACTAGGAGAGATAATATAGCCTGATGTCCTCTATGAACGCCATCAAAGACCCCTATAGTAACTATTGTTGGCTCATTTATCTTTATTCTACCCCAATCAATCAACATTTACTCTCTCACTGGCTATTGGAGACAATACATCCTGAGAGACCTTTCCTACCCCTATACATACCCCTCCATACCAGACAGAGACAAATTCTTTCTTAGAAGATAAAGCTCTAAAAAGTTGTACTGGTTTCCCTTTTATAAAATTGTCTCTCTGTTTTTTTACTATAAGCTCAACCTTTTTCAGTTCATCAAGCAGAATCCACGGCATAAAGTAGTCAGTAATAGAGCTTCCCTTTTCCAATATCTCAGTTAAAGGATAGGCTTTTGTTAGGTCTATAGATCCAATCCTTGTCCTTATAAGAGAAGCCATATGGCCACCTACCCCTAACTTTTCTCCGATGTCATTACAGAGTGTCCTGATATAGGCACCCCTCTGGCATACTACATCTAGGATTACTCTGGGATACTTTCCATCTCTGGTCTCAAGTATATCTATACTCTTTATCAATACTTTCCTTGGTTGTCTTGGGACCTCTATCCCCTCTCTGGCAAGTTCATAGAGCCTCTTACCCTGATAGTGTAAAGTGGAATACATAGGAGGAATCTGAATGATCTCCCCCTTAAATGAATTTATAACTTCTTCCAGACCTTTTAGTGATACCTCTTCTGATATCTTAACTGGTTTTCCAGCAGAATCCTGGGTATCTGTGGCTATACCTAGAAGTAGCTCCACCCTGTAAGCTCTGTCAAGGGATGTAAAATAATCGAACATCTTGGTGGCAGACCCCACTGCTATTTGCAATAAGCCGGTTGCTATCGGGTCAAGAACCCCAAGATGTCCAATGTGCCTTAATCTAAACTTGCGCTTTATAAGTTCTACTACTCTAAAAGACGTAATAAGCGGTGGTTTTATAACATTAATTATCCCGTTCAAAGTTTCCCTCCCAGCAGTGTCTTAATCCTTTCTACCGTATCAGTAATGGCAGAATCTCTTTTATCTAATAGATCAAAAGCAGAAGCCCCTCGGTGTCCTCCACCACCTAATGCTCTGGCAATTGTCCCTACATCTTTTGTCTTACTCCTGAGGCTTACTCTGTACTTATCTCTATGTTCTTTAAATAGAATCACTGTATCTGCCTCTTCTATCCTGAGTAACATATCCAGCAATGGAGAAGTATTGTTCTGGAATGCTTCGCTTTCCATAATTTCCAATGGTATTATGCACCAGGCTATCTTCGAATCTCTGTCTATCTCCATACCTCTTATTATCTCCGTGTAAAATTTCATTGTATCGTATGAGATGGAGTAGAAAAGTCTATAGGCTATTTCTCCTGGGGAGATTCCGTATTTTAACATTTCCAAGGCGGCCCTGAATGTTGATTCGTTTGTATTTCCATACATAAATCCACCGGTGTCAGAGAGTAGACCATAGTAAAGAGTAGATACTATATCTCTATTCAGAGGGAAGTACTTCAACAGGTCAAAAACTATCTCACTTGTACTGGAGGCGTTGGGAATGACAAGATTTATATCAGCAAACAATGTATTATCCGGATGATGGTCTATATTGACCAGAGGGGAAGATATAAATCTTCCTGCCTGGCCTATCCTATCGATATTACTTGAGTCAAGCACAAATGTTACTTCTACCTCTGGTCTTTTTTCAAGATTCGTCTTTATATACTCTATACTGGGAAGACTTTGAAACTGTTTTGGTATCCTGTCTGCTATATAGGCATATGCAGTTTTACCCAGTTTAAGGAGTGTATTTAAGAGCCCAAGGGTAGAGCCAATAGCGTCTCCATCTGGATATATGTGCGATACTATGAGAAAACTATTCTTATCTTCTATAAGTCTGATTATCTTTGTGTATTCTGCGATATATTCAGCCTTCATTTACAATCTTTTCTATATAGTTAGCTAGTCTTACTCCTCTTTCGATAGAGTCGTCCAACTCAAAAGATATTTCAGGAATTCTTCTTATCTCAAGTCGATGTGCCAGTTCTGTCCTTATAAAACCAGTGGCATTCTTTATAGCAAGAAAGGTTGTCTTTTTTTCCTCTTCGTCTCCTAGAATACTTATAAATATCTTTGCGTATCTCATATCTTTTGACATTGTTACATCTGTAACAGTGACAAACTTTACTCTAGGATCCTTCATCCTAAAGATGACCTCACTTACTACTTCCTTTATAAGGACGCTTAGCCTTTCAATTCTGGAAGGTCTCATCTTATCCCCCTACCTTTTCAGAACATCTCTATTGAGTAATTTATCAGTTCTAAATCCTTCTCTCTGGAGATGTAACTTATTATCTCAGAGAATCTTGTATCTATCTCTCTCTGTCTCTCATCTATACAGGCAATACCAATAATCGCCCTTTGCCACTTGTCTTTATAATCTATCTCGGCAACAGAGGCATTGAAATTATTCCGAAGCCTCTTTATAAGCCCCTGTAAATACCGCCTTTTATCTTTAAGACTCAACGCGTTTGGGATGTACAATTCTACTTCACAGACTCCTATCACCATAGTTATTCATAGACATAACTCTCTATTATGTCCTTTTCTTTATAATCTCCAAAGCCTTCTATAAATATACCACATTCATAACCTGCCTGCACTTCTCTTACGTCCTCTTTAAACCTCTTAAGTGACGTGAGTTTACCTTCAAATATCACATTGTCGTCTCTCTTTACCCTTACATTACTATTTCTCAAGACCTTACCTTCTAATACATAACATCCGGCGATGTTTCCTATTTTAGACGATCTGAATATCTGTCTAACTTCAGCTCTTCCAAGTATTACTTCTTGCTTTTCTGGTTTTAGAAGTCCTTTGAGGGCTAAAGTTATATCATCTATAAGTTCGTATATGATGTTATATATCCTTATTGATATGCCCTCATTCTCTGCCAGTCTGGAGACACCAGTCTCTGTTTCTACATTGAACCCTACAATTATGGATTTAGATGCCTTTGCCAGTAAGACGTCTCCTTCAGAAATATTACCTACACCTTTTCTTACGATAGCAAGACTTACTCCCTCTATATCTATCTCTTTTAGAAATTTCTCTATAGCTTCCAGAGAACCCTGAGTATCTGCTTTCAATATAAGATTTAGGGACTTGAGCTCTCCTCTGTCTATCCTCAATCTTATATTTTCTAAGGAAAGGACCTCCCTCTCCCTTTTAACCTGTTCATTCCACTGGGCAACCAATTCCTTTGCCTTTTTTTCACTTTCTACCACTACGAAATTCTCTCCGGCTATAGGTAGTTTAGGAAGCCCAACTATCTGAACAGGCATAGAAGGAATAGCCTTCTTTATCTTTTCCCCCTTGTCGTTGAAAAGTGCTCGGACCTTTCCATATATACCACTTGTTACAACTATATCTCCAACCTTTAGTGTCCCTTCCATCACTATGGCGATTGCTACAGGACCCTTCCCTTTATCCAGTACTGTCTCTATTATAGTCCCCCTAGCCGGGACATCATACTTTGCTTTAAGTTCCATAATATCTGCCAGCAGCAGGACCATTTCGAGAAGCTGATCTATTCCTATATTCTTTTTAGCAGAGATAGGGACCATTATAGTGTCTCCACCCCATTCTTCCGGGATTAAATCCAGTTCAGCAAGCTGAGTCTTCACCCTGTCCACATTCGCCTCGGGTTTGTCTATCTTGTTAATAGCAACAATAATAGGTACCTCAGCTGCTCTAGCATGGTCTATAGCTTCTATTGTCTGGGGCATAACACCATCATCAGCGGCCACCACCAGTATGGCTATATCTGTAACCTTGGCTCCACGAGCTCTTAAAGCAGTAAAGGCTTCATGTCCAGGGGTATCTATAAATGTGATCTTTCTACCATCTATCTCTACCTGATATGCACCTATATGTTGAGTGATACCTCCAGCTTCAGTAGCAGTGACATTTGTCTTTCTTATTGCATCCAACAATGTTGTCTTGCCATGATCTACATGACCTAGGACAGTGACTATCGGAGCTCTGGGGTCTCCCTCTGTAGTCTGTATCTTTATCTTACCTGCTAATCTGGTTTTCTGAGGTTGTTTGGTTTCTACAGGTATGTTGAACTTTTCTGCTAGCTTTAAGATAGTGGTTTGATCTAATTCCTTATTTATATTAGCCAAAATACCCATATTCATCAGGGTCATAATAATCTGACTCACTGGGAGATTGAAAAGTTCGGATACCTCCCTTACAGTGGCACTTGGCGGAACCTGAATCTTCTTGACTTCGGGTTCCACTTTTTTTGTCTCCTCCTCTGCCTTATCAGTAATCTTTTCTGTCCCCTTTATCTCCTCTCTACTTATTTCTTTCGTCTCCATATTACCTGCTTCCTTTTCTTTCTCGCCACTAGAGGAAGGCTTTATTAGACTTTCTACTGTGTCTGCAGTCTCTTCATCTATTTTACTAAAGTGTGACTTCACCTCTACCCCCAAATCTTCCAATATTTCTAAAAGTTGGTGACTACTGACTCCCAATTTTTTAGCCAATTCATAGACTCTCACCTTTAACATCTCCTCTTTCAAGAAGACTCTCTAACTCTCTTTTTATTTCAGCAAACTGCTCTCTATTTATCTTGGTCTTAAGGGCGTATGCCAAGGAGTCTTCCCTCTTCAACTTGCTTATACAATCTATTGTACTACATATATAAGCCCCTCTTCCAGGGAGCTTTTTAAAGAGGTCTATTTTTACCAGACCATCCGGGGTCCTGGTAATTCTAATAAGGTCCCCTTTACTTTTCTTCTTCCTGCACACTATACACAAGCGCTCTATCTTCTTGTAGTTCTCTAGCATACTCTTCTTCTGTCCTTATATCTATCTTCCAGCCTGTGAGTTTAGCAGCTAGTCTTACATTCTGTCCTTCTTTTCCTATAGCGATAGAAAGCTGATCTTTAGATACGATCACCCTGGCGCTTCTCTCTCCTATCTGTTCTACTTTTAAAACAAGGGCAGGGTTCAAGGCGTTTCCTACATAGATAAGCGGATCATCACTCCAGGCAATTACGTCTATTTTCTCCCTCTTTAATTCTCTAACTATAGGCTGGATCCTGACGCCTTTAGCTCCAATGCATGTCCCTACAGGGTCTATGTTAGTATCATTTGATGCTACCGCTATCTTTGTTCTAATACCAGGCTCTCTGGCTATCCCTTTTATAACTACTATCCCACTTTGGATCTCAGGTATTTCTAATTCAAAGAGTTTTTTTACCAGATTAGGATGAGTCCTCGAGCAGGTAACCTCAGGACCCTGCGATGTCTTAATCACCTTTAGTATATATACATAGGGCTTATCCCCTATCTTATAGTTCTCTGTTGGAACCTGCTCATAAGGTGGTATTACTCCTTCTACTCTTCCAAGATCAAGATAAATACCCTTTTTATCTATCCTGTATATGGTTCCCCTTACTATTTCTCCTATCTTCCTCGAGAATTCTTCATATAGGATAACCCTCTCAGCCTCTTCCAGTTTTTGTGTAATAACCTGCTTTGCAGTCTGAAATGCGAATCTTCCAAAACTTGCAGAGGGTATTATCTCTACATCGATAATATCTCCTAACTTTACATCAGGATTTAACTTTAAAGCTTCTTCAAGACTTATTTCTGTAGCACTATTACTTACATTTTCAACTACTCTCTTCTTTGCATATATATGAATATTTCCATTATTCCTATCTATAACAATAGATACATTCTGGGTAGTACCATACTGCTTTCTGTAAGCAGAAAGCAGTGCAGTCTCTAAAAAGGAGAACAGAGACTCTATTGGAATACCTTTTTCTTTTTCTATCTGTTTTAACATTAATAAGAGGTTCTCAGTCATAGCTCTACCTCTAATCTTGCCTTCAAGATATTATCAAAGGGGATAGAGAATATCTCCATCTCCCTCTCGACTATAACGGCACTACTAACAACTTCTCTAATGGTAGCCTTGATATTTTTTGAGCCCTTTATAGGGTTCTTTAATTTAAATTGAACTTTGTGCCCAACATATCTGGCAAAATCCTTGGGTTTCTTCAATACTCTATCTAAACCTGGAGAAAATACCTCCAGGTTATAGGAATGAGGGATAGGGTCTAATTCGTCAAGGAGTAAACTGATAACATGGCTTATGCTTTCACACTCTCTCAATGTTATACCTCCTTCGACTCTATCAACAAAAAGTCGAAGGACCCATGTCCCTCTTTCCTTGCCATACTCAACATCAACCAATTCATATCCCATATTTTCTATAACTTTTCCTACTTCCTTTTCTACCAAAGAGATTATATTCTCTCTAGTCTCCATATTATAAAAAGTGGGACCAAGCCCACTTTTCATCTCCTTTCTCTATATCTTTAAGACTATTTTAACATAAACATATATAAAATGCAAACAAC
>CAZZLK010000036.1:0-4819 GCA_964655195.1 uncultured bacterium | reverse complement strand
AAACCGACGAAGTACATGAGAATTAAAAGCGCCCCAATTGGACGCGGGATTTTACCCACAGAACCCAAGAACATTATTTGCAAAATTACCCCACCCAAAAGTGCTATAAGCTCTCCCGGTCTGGCAACCAGATTTATATCTTCAAGGGCAGGCTCTTCTGAATCAGGATATCTAAAGTATACATGTTCAAACCTTACTTCTCCCTTTATCCTTTCCGGTATAATCTCGACCTTTCCTGAATCCGGGAGATACTTCTCAGATAAGAGCCTGAGGACCCTTCCTGCAGAAACATCGCCTCTCTGAAAGAGGCTCAGGGTAATTCCTATATGTCTTACAGGCCATATTAACATAGAGAGATATCCGCTAAAAGCCACCAGTAGACCTATGGTCGCCCTACCCAGAATTATCTCCTTTCCGCCGTAGAAAAGGATAAGTCCAGTAGATATTGCAGCCAGGAAGTCCATAAGTGGATGATAGAAGGCTTGCAGTTTTATTATAGCCATATTTGTATCGAATAGTACCTGGTTCTGTCTCTTAAATCTCTCTATCTCCATCCTTTCTTTAAAGAACGCCTTTATTACTCTGATGCCCGAGATGTTCTCCTGAACTATAGTGGTGAACCTTGCAATCTCCTCCTGTAATTTCTCATAGAGAGGATCTATCCTGTCTCTATACTTTATACTTGCATACATAAGTATCGGCAGGGTGATACTTGTAATGAGGGTGAACTTCCAGTTTATATAGAAGAGGACCAATATTATACCGATATAATAGGTAGCACAATAAAAAGCGCTCAGAACACCAAAACCCAATGCTTCCCTTATGGAGTTTACATCACTTGTAGCCCTGGACATTAAATCACCAGTCATAGTGGTATTGTGGAAAGAGAAAGGGAGCTTAAGTATATGTTCATAAAGTTTATTCCTGAGATCCTTAGCAATAAGATGAGCCCCCTTCTCTATGTACATAATCTGTAAGTATATCGCCCAAGCACGTATGAGACCTAAGAAAAGAAGGAAGAGGGAGATCCTGACCAAAAATGGTATAAGCTGGTCCTTGTGTGTCCCTGCTGCCATTATATTATCGATAATAAGCTTGGCGCTCCAGGGTCCAAAGAGGTTGGTAATAATCTCGATTAAAGACCCGGTAAAACCTATTATATAGAATTTCTTATAGAGAGATATTGCGGAGAAGAACTCCCTTAAATGAGGTAAAGGTAGTTGCATCAAAATTCCCCCTAGAATATTTTTGTCAAAACTCAACTCTATTATACTATATCGACGTTAAGAATAGCAATAATGGAATATTGAGCGTACAGGTTGACACAGGGTAGGTCTTTGGTATAAAATTATCCTTGAGAAGGCAATACAGAGTTGCCCAAAATAAAACAAAAGGAGGAGTGAAATGAGAGGAATCCTAAAGCTTCTAGTATCAATAACAGTAATACTAGCCCTGTCTCTCGCACTTATTCCAGCCGGCCTTGCTCAAACGGAATTAATCAAAGGGGGACAGTACAATCTATCCGACTACCAAAAGCTTACCGGGACAAAAATTACAAAATTCAGTGAAGCTCCTATGCTTACTGACCTAGTAAAACAGGGAAAACTACCACCAGTTGAAAAAAGACTTCCTGAGGACCCGCTGGTCGTAATCCCCTTCGAGGAGATAGGGCAGTATGGAGGTACCTTAAGGGGAGAGGCTCATCTCGGTATGGGAGATAAGACGGGTTGGTGGAGGATGTCTCATGAGCCACTTGTTTACTGGGATGTTACTCATAAGAAGATTCATCCAAACATAGCAAGGGCTTGGAAAGTATCTGATAATGGTAAAACATTCACCTTTTATCTGAGGAAGGGATTAAAATGGTCCGATGGACAACCATTCACTGCAGATGACATTATGTTCTATTACGAAGACGTGCTACTGAATAAAGAACTTACACCTACTTTTCCCTCCTGGCTGGTAATGAAAGGTAAACCGGTAACAGTAGAAAAGGTAGACGATTATACAGTAAGATTCAAGTTCCAAGACCCGTACGGTTATTTTGTAGCGAGGGTAGCAGAGGGGCAGGACCTATATGCACCCAAGCACTACCTAAAGCAGTTCCATCCAAAGTATACTGCAAAAGAAAAACTGGAAGAATTAGCAAAGAAGGAGGGCTTTACATACTGGTATCAGCTATACGCTCAAAAGGCTGATTGGGCTCTTAACCCTGAGCTCCCAGAGATGTCTGCCTTTAAGACAACTAATCTCTTGACCTCTAATTACCATATAGCAGAGAGGAATCCATACTACTTTAAGATAGACCCAGCCGGTAATCAGTTGCCATACATAGATAGGGTAAGAAGAGAACTTGTCTCTAACATAGAACTCATAGTGATGAAGATTATGGCAGGGGAGATCGACTTTCAGCTAAGGCATATCTGGAGTCTCTATGATAACTATCCTCTGTTTATGGAGAATAGAACAAAGGGCGATTATAGAATAATAAAGTATATAGGAAGTATCACAAGCACAGGCGCAATATATATAAACCAGAACGTCAAGGATCCTGTTCTAAGATCACTATTCCAGAATAAGATGTTCCGCAGGGCACTGTCGTTGGGTATAAACAGAAACGATATAAATCAGCTTGTTCTTGCCGGTTTGGGAGATGTCGGACAGGGCCTTTTATCCAAATTACACTCAGCTTATGTGGAGAGCGTTGACAAGGCATATACCGAATATGATCCTGTCAAGGCTAACAGGATTCTTGATTCTCTTGGGTTAACCAAGAGAGATAAAGATGGATATAGACTGCGTCCAGATGGAAAGACACTAACTATAACTATTGATGCATCTACACACCATACGCCGAGTATAGATATTATGCACTTGGTGACGAGATACTGGAAGGATTTAGGCATAAAGGCAGAGGTAAAGGTGATGGAGAGGTCTCTCTTCGAAACAAGGCATCCTGCGAATGAGCACGAGATGCATACATTTACCACCAGCTTTGGAGCAGATGGCTACTCTGGAGATAGATCACCAAATACCAGGTGGTGCCCACTGTGGTACAACTGGCTCAACACTGGAGGGAAGACTGGAGAAGAGCCTCCTAAAGAGGTGAAGAGGCTGTGGCAATTGATGAATGAGGAATTCTTCTCCACTACAAGCGATGCTAAGAGGATAGCCATACTGAAAGAAGCAATGAGATTACATGCCGATAATCTTTGGATTATAGGGACTGCCGGTGTAACATGGATGATGGGGATTGCAAGGAATAACTTGAGAAATGTTCCCGATGCCGGATTTACCTGGCATCCAGCTTCACCAGGTGTCTTTAGACCGGAGCAGTTCTTCTTTAAGAAGTAATCTAGGATATCAAAGATATTAGCCCCGGTATCGATACCGGGGCTAAATATTTTATAGATAGGTTTTATCGAGGGTCAATTAAAGAATTGTCTTGACTTACGCTACTTGAAGTCTACTTGTCTTTTATGGTATACTAGACTTACCACTTAAGATTTGGTAACAGAGGAGGTGATGTTAGGAGTAGGTATTGGTGGGTAATTTACAAATTGTATTGTCTCTTAAGATGAGGTAATTAAGGGGAGGAGATTAGTTAAGAGAAAGGAGGGAATTTATGAAAAAGATTATTTTAAGCTTGTTGAGTATTTTATTAGTAGTAAGTTTAGTCTCTTCAGCTCTTGCTGGAGGACAGTTTAATGGTGCTTGGCCATATACACCACCTCCAGTAGGTCATTTTAACTCATATGCGACCAATGCTATCACCTTAGGAATGTACTATGACTTAATAGAACAGCCTCTAGCTATGTATCTATGGGCTAGTGGAAAATGGATGCCACTTTTGGCAACAAAGTGGAGTCTTAATAGGAAGACAAATACATTCAGAGTATATCTGAGGAAAGGTGTAAAGTGGCAGGACGGTAAGACATTTACTGCCAAAGATGTTGTTACCACATTCTATCTTGGATATCTCTATAACTGGGCTATCTGGAGATACATAGACAAGGTAACAGCAGTAGATGACTATACTGTAGACTTCCATATGGCAGTAGTATGTGCTCCTATGGTCTTAGAGAGATATGTCCTGAGGACTCAGATCCGTTCTGATGCTGTGTATGGCAAATACGCCAGCCAGGTAATCGCTCTTCTTGCACAGGGTAAGAAGAGTGATTCTGACGAGATGAAAAAACTTAGGGCTGAATTTGACCAGTTCAGGCCAGAGAAGATGATCGGTACTGGTCCATTTATCCTGGATCCAAAGAATCTTACCGAGTCCGAGATAACCCTTACCAAGTTTGATGGATACTGGGACGCTGAGAAGATCCAGTTTGACAAGATCAAGGTATACAACGGTGAAACCCCAGTAGTAACTCCTCTAGTTATGGCTAAAGAGGTAGATTATGCCACACATGGATTCCCACCCGCAACAGAAAGACAATTTATACAGATGGGTGTAAGGATTATAAGACCTCCAATATACTCCGGTCCAGCAATATACTTTAACCACAACATCTATCCATTTAACCTTAAAGAGGTCAGACAGGCTATCGCCTATGCAATTAAGAAAGAAGAGAACGCTTTTGTTTCTCTTGGTGATTCTGCAAAAAGGCAGATCTATATGACAGGTCTAAGCGATAACCTTGTTCCGCAGTGGCTATCTGAGGCAGTAATAAAGAGGCTGAATAAGTATGATTACAATCCTGACCTGGCAGCTAAGATACTAACTAAACTTGGCTTTAAGAAGGGTCCAGATGGTATCTGGGTCACTGATAAAGGGACAAAGATGGAATACGAACTACTTGTTCCAGCA
>CAZZLK010000035.1:0-4104 GCA_964655195.1 uncultured bacterium | reverse complement strand
AAAGAGAACAGGCATCGAGCTTCCGGTTGTAGAAGAGCTCTTGGGAAGTAGTAATCCAATGATTATAGTTGGGGCAGAAGAGTCATTGAAAGAGTTAATAAAGCCATACACATCTCTCCTAAGTACTTTAGAAAAGCCTGGAAGGGAAGGTTATAGGATCTTAGTTAAAGAAGATAGACTGCCAGTTATACTTATTGCAGGAGCTGATTCCAGAGGGGTATTGTATGGAATAGGGAAGTTCTTAAGGAAACTTATCTGGGATAGAGGTTCTATAAAGATAGAACCCTTCAGTATTTCAAGTACTCCTAAGTATTCTATTAGAGGTCACCAGCTGGGGTACAGGCCAAAGACAAATGCATACGATGCATGGAGTGTAGAGCAGTTCGAACAGTATATAAGGGAATTGGCACTTTTTGGTGCCAATAGTATAGAGATCTTACCTCCAAGGACAGATGATGCGCCTACAAGTCCGCATATGAAGGTAGATCCATTAGAGATGATGATAAAGTTATCAGAGATAATAGATTCCTATGGGTTGGACGTATGGATATGGTACCCAAATATGTTCAGTGAAGAAGAGTATAGAGACGAGTCTTGCTTGAAGAGAGAGATAGAGGAGAGGGAAGAGATATTCAGTAAATTAAAACGAATAGATGCGGTATTTATACCTGGAGGAGACCCAGGGAGTCTGGATGCAAACACATTGTTTGAGTGGTCTGAGAAGGTCTATCAGATACTCAACAAATATCATCCCAACGCAAAGATATGGCTATCTCCTCAGTGCTTTAGACCCACCAGGAAGTGGTTAGATGATTTTTACAGTAATGTAAGAAGAGAGCCAGAATGGCTGGGTGGAATAGTCTTTGGTCCCTGGATAAAGACTCCATTACCGGAGTTAAGGAGGATTATTCCTGAAAAGTATCCCATCAGGCATTATCCAGATATTACCCACAGTCTTCACTGTCAGTATCCGGTTAAGGACTGGGACCTGGCTTTTGCCATAACACTGGGACGTGAATGTATAAATCCAAGGCCAAGGGCAGAGAAACATATACACAATCTCTTTGCACCATATACGGTTGGTAGCATTAGTTATTCAGAAGGTATAAATGATGATGTGAATAAGTTTGTGTGGAGTGACCAGGACTGGGATCCAGAAACTCCTGTTATAGAGACACTGAGAGATTATACAAGGTTATTTATAAGTCCAAGGTTTACTGAAGAGATAGCACAGGGTATAATGGCTTTGGAGGAGAACTGGGAGGGACCGTTACTGGTAAATGATAGGGTAGATATAACTCTAAGGCAGTGGCAGGAGATAGAGAAAAGTGCAAGTAAAGATGTATTGAATAACTACAGATTTCAGATGAATTTACTGAGGGCTTACTATGATGCATATATAAGGAGACGTCTGATCTATGAGACAGAACTGGAAAGGTCAGCTCTGGAGATTCTGGAGAAAGCTAAAGATTTAGGTTCTTTGAAAGCTATAGGACTTGCAGAAGAGACACTTGAGAGGGCAAAGAAGAACCCGGTAGCCCATGAGTACAAAGATAAATGCTGGAGATTAGCCGATGAATTGTTCAAGAACATAGGGTCACAGCTTTCTGTGGAAAAGTATAATGCTATTGCTTGGGATAGAGGGGCATTTATGGATGATATAGATATACCATTGAATAACTATAGATATCTTAAGTTACAGTTTGACAGGATTCGTAAGATGGAGAAAGAGGAAGAAAGGCTCGAGGCTATTGATAGTATTATTAATAGAGCAAACCCCGGAGCTGGAGGTTTCTATGATAATCTTGGGAATCCTGGAAGCTGGAAGAGGGTCGTGAGGAGTAAGATGTGGGAGGAGGACCCTGGATATCTAGGATCTCCATTGACGGTCTTTACTCCATATCTACTCCATATAAATAAGGAGTTAGAGGAACAGCTTGGAGGTATACCTCTATCCTGGGTAAACAGTATAGCAACTCTATACGATACCCCGCTAATCATAAAATATGAGGATCTTGATTCATGCTCAGACTACAAGCTCAAGGTGACCTATATAGGTTCTCTTGGTGGGAGGATAAAACTTATAGCCAATGAGAACTATGTGATTCATAATTTTATAGACACCAGACGCAAGGTCCTTACAGAGGTATTTGATATCCCAAAAGAGGTCATCTCTAGTGGCAGATTGACCCTTAAATGGGTGGCTGATGATGGAGAAAGGGGATGCGAGATTGCAGAAATCTGGTTGATAAGGGAGGGGAAATAATGTTGAGACTGAAAGGAATTATACCTGCGATACTTACACCTTTTAATGATGATTATGAGGTCGATGAAAAAGTCTTTGAGGAACTGTGTAATTATCTCATTGAAAAAGGGGTAAATGGTTTATTTGTAGCTGGGACAACAGGAGAAGGTCCATTACTCTCCCTGGAGGAAAGGGCTAGACTTTTTAAGCTGGCAGTTATGTCAGCTAATGGTAGGGTACCTATAATCTGTCATGTCGGTTCTATCTCTTCGAGGGAAACCATTACACTCATAAGGTCAGCCATAGATGCCAGGGCAGATGCAATTGCCATTGTTTCTCCTTACTATTACAGATTGGACGAAAGTGCTATTGAAGATTACTATACCGAAGTATTGGAAGAAGCAAAAGGGATACCTGTGTTTCTCTATAACATACCTGGGCTTACCAATAACCCTATGTCTTCTGGCTTGGCTCAAAGGCTGTTCAGTCTGGGGAAGATAAGTGGGATAAAGGATAGTTCAGGAAATATCACTGTTCTTAAGAGCTTTATAGATATCTCCCCTGAGTTTCAAGTGATATGTGGGAGTGATGCGCTATTTCTTCTGGCTCTTTCCCTTGGGGCTGTTGGTGCAGTCTCTTCTACCGCCAATGTTTTTCCAGAGATATTCACCAGCATCTATAACGCACTTCTCAACAGGAATATGGATATGGCTATTGAGAATCAGCGTAAACTGAATGAACTCTGTAAGATATTCCAGTATGGGAGACTCATATCCAGCTACAAGTATGCATTATCTCTGAGAGGATTTAAGATAAGCGATAGGGTCAGGTCTCCTCAGCGGAAACTTACCGAAGAGGAGAAAGAGGTAATAAGAGAAAGTCTTAAAGAATTCTTGTAAAAGAGGTGGTAAGATGTTTGATATAGATTTAACAAAGTACAGACTCCTAGACCTTTCCAAAGAGGTCATTCCTCCAGGAACAGAGGATAGACCTTTTAAAGTAGAGAAGGGGTTTCTTTCTGATGGGGCATATAAGCATGATGTCTGGACGCATAGCCATGTTGGAACGCATATAGAGGCTTCTTCTCATTTCTATGATAACGGGAAGGACATAAATGAGTATCCATTAGAGTCATTCTTCGGTAGGGCGATACTCTTAGATGCGGAGCCAGGGGTTATAGATGTTAAAGTTATAGAGGAATTGATAGGAGATATTATAAGAGAGCAGGATATTGTGATCTGCCGAAATAAAAGTGTGGGTTCAGGATACCCGTATCTTACTGGAGAATCTGCCAGGTGGTTAGCAGATAAAAAGATAAAGATGCTAGGGATAGATAATAACTTTAAATTGGGAAGGAATGTAGAAGAAGGCAGACTTATTCATGATATATTGATGTCTAAAGGAGTCACATTTATAGAGTTTTTAGACAATCTTCATCTAATCTCCAAGAGGGAGTTCTTCTTTATGGCTCTTCCCTATAAGGTGAAGATGGACAGTTCCTGGACCAGGGCTATCGCTATAGAGGAAAGGTAATCTATGGGTAACTATATACTTTCTCATGACCTGGGGACTACAGGTAATAAGGCAACCCTGTACGATAGGGAAGGAAATCTTGTTGCATCTTCTTTCTACTCCTATCCCACCTATTATCCCTATCAAAACTGGGTAGAACAGAATCCTTTAGATTACTGGGGAGCAGTCAAATTTTCAACCAGAGATCTTTTGACCAAGAGTAAGGTAAAGCCAAAGGATATTGCCGTTATAAGTTTTAGCGGGCAGATGATGGGATGCCTCCCGGTGGATAGAGTAGGAAATCCTCTTAGAAATATAATCATATGGGCAGATCAGAGAGGGATAAG
>CAZZLK010000034.1:0-4860 GCA_964655195.1 uncultured bacterium | reverse complement strand
GTAGCAGTGTCGAATACTTTGAGAGCTATAAATAGGGCAGATGTAGCTGTACTGGTACTGGATATAGGAGAGGGTCTGACCAACTTTGACAAAAGGATTGCACAGAGCATCCTGGAGATGGAGAAGCCTATAGTAGTTGTATGGAATAAGGTGGACATACTTGAGGAGAAGTTATCACTCCCATCTAGCTTTCCTATGATACCCTATGCTCCTGTATGTTATACCTCCTCTGTTACGGGGAAGGGTATAAAGAGGTTAAAGGAGACCATCATTTCGGTTATAGATGCCGGCAGGAGAGAATTAAAGAAGAGAGAGCTGGACAATGCTCTGGCAGGTTTGACCTTTCCAGGGGAAGATGGAAGGCTTATAAAGGTCTACTATGGAAAGCAGACAGGATTTTTGCCCCCAAAGTTTCTGGTGTTTGTAAATAGCGTTAAAGGAGTAAATGAGAGGACGTATCAAGAGGTGGTAAAGAGGATAAGAAGTGTCTATCCATTCTTGGGAAATCCTATAAGGATAGAGTGGAGGGAAAGTTGAGAGTATTATTACTGTATATCTTTAGTTTTATACTTGGTAGTGTACCCTTTGGGTACCTTATAGGTAAATATATATACAACGTAGATATAAGGAGTAGGGGGAGCGGTAATATTGGAGCCACCAATGTCTTAAGGATACTGGGAGTTATACCTGGCTTGACCGTGTTTGCAACAGACATACTCAAAGGAGCAATCCCTGTGCTTATAGGAAGAGCTATGGGACTGCCGAGAGAACTATTCCTTCTTGCAGGAGCATTATCAATCCTGGGACACTGTTTCTCTCCATTCCTGGGCTTTAAGGGAGGAAAGGGAGTTAGTTCTACTTACGGGATGATGCTTGCCTTTGATCCAGTAGTGGCAATTATTTCACTTCTAGTCGAGGGAGGCTTCATAGCCTTATGGGGTTATGTATCTCTAGGCTCTATGGCTAGCGTCGTCTTTATGGTATTTCTCCTTCTTATAAGAGGTCATAACCTCTTCTCTATACTTATAATGCTTCTTATTGCTATACTTGTGATAGTCCGTCATAGAGACAATATAAAAAGACTTCTTGAGGGGAAAGAGAATAAGTTCTCATTTAAGTCTCACTGATGATACCCAAAGCCTTGAAGTCCAGGATAAACTCCCTAAAACTTGGTATAAAAGAAGTACAGGAGAGATATTTTCTTGCCGAAGGATTGAATGTGGTGAAAGAGGGGATAGGTGCCGGGTGGTTTCCCAGATGGCTTTTAGTCAGTGAAGAGGATGTGGAAAGATATGCTTCTATCGTGGGTGAGGTCAGTAATAAGTCAGAGATATATGTAGTAAGTGCAAAAGAGATGAAAGAGCTCTCTACATTGGAGACCCCTCCAGGGATAATTGGTGTATTTCCCAGGAAGGACCCAAGTCTTCCCTCGGGGGATATACTGATAATTATCGACGGGATTCAGGACCCTGGCAATCTGGGGACAATAATAAGGACTGCAGATGCGGCTGGAGCCAGTGGGGTAGTTGTCTTAAAAGGCAGTATAGATCCATACAACCATAAGGTTGTCCGTGGCAGTATGGGTTCTATCTTTCATATACCTGTTGTTAAGGTAGAGGACGTTAAGAGTTTCTTTAATATGATGGTAGATAGGTATCTTGTTATTGGTACCAGTTCTCATAGAGGGACCTTATACTATGAATTTCAGTGGAAGCTTCCTCTAGCATTGATATTTGGCAGTGAAGCCAGGGGTTTATCGAGAGATGTCGAGGAATTCTGTAAGGATACTATAAGAATTCCGATATTTGGAAAGGCTGAATCGTTAAATGTGGCAGTAGCCTGTGGAGTTATACTCTATGAAGTAGCTAGGAAGATTATGGTAAAATATTAATTATCTTAATAGAGAGGAGGTATTTTATTATGGCTGTTAAGGTTCGTTACGTAAGTAGAGGGGCAAAGGATTTACCTGAGCTCTATTCAGTTATACCGAATAATCATCCTTATGTATTCGATAGTCCTGCTCAGGCTAGACAGAAGGCTAAGGCTCTGACGATGGAGACAGGTGAGAGCTATATAGTTGTAAAACACCTAGGATATATGGAGGTCCTTCCTGAGACAAAAAAGAGGACAAGAAGAAGCAGTAAGAAATAGATTTCCATACTGTTTTGCCTGTGGAGAATCAAACCCCATAGGTCTTCACCTAAGTTTTAATAGGAATGGGCCCTTTGTGGAAGCAGTATTTTCTCCTACTGAACTCCATCAGGGCTATCCTGATATAGTCCATGGAGGGATAGTGACCACACTGCTGGATGAGGCTATGGCTTATGCTCTGGAGTTCGATGGGTATAGAGGAGTAACTGCAAGGCTCAGAGTAAGATTTTTAAAGCCTTTAAGACCCAAAAATGTGTATAGAATTATAGGTTATCTCGGGAAGGTACGGGGTAAGATTGCCAGGGTTTATTCAGAGATCAGAGATAAGGATAATAATACTATGGCGAAGGCAGAGGCCCTGTTCTTTATAAACAGTGAGATAGGAGGCGATCAATATTGACGAAGAAAGAGAGGGTTTTATCTGCAGTAAAGGGAAAGTCCGTTGATAGGATACCCTTCAGTCTCTGGTACCACTTCAGGTGGTTAGAGTTTCCCTCAGGGGAACCTCTGGCTGAAGAAGAACTCAGGTTTTATAAGATGTATGATCCTGATTTTTTGAAGGTTATGCACGATATACCTTACGAATTACCCGAAGGAGTTTCTGTAATAGAGAATCCTGAAGACTGGTACAAGCTGGATATACTCAGTGAAGATACAAAAAATTTCAGTGCTCAGCGTAAAGCTCTAGATATCATAATCAGAAATCTTCCCGACGATGGCTTTGTCATAGATACCATATTCAGCACATTCGCCTATGCCGAGAAATTAACCGGTAAAAAGACCTTGAAACATCTCAAAGATAACCCTAAGGCACTCCATTATGGGTTGGAGGTTATAGCCAGGTCTCTGGCTAATTTTATAGCTTCCTGTAAAGATATAGGACTTTCTGGCATATATATGGCTCTTCAGGGAGCTAATAGAGATATAATGGACCCTGATACCTATAGACAGCACTTTATGCCATACGATATGATTATATGGGAATCCGCTAGAAATTTTGATTTTAACATCCTCCATCTCCATGGATATCAGTTGATGTTTGATGTGGTTAAGGTCTTCAACCCCGAGGTTATTACCTGGAGTAATAGACTTACTCCTCCATCTCTGGAATTGGCTAGGAGTCTTTACGATGGCTGTATAGCTACTGGACTGAATGAAGAGGCGATTATAAATTATTCTCCAGAGGATGTTAGAAAAGAGGTCCTTAAGACCATAATTGAGGCTGGAGCAAAGAAACTTATAGTAGCACCTGGCTGTGCTGTCCCCACAGAGACCCCAAAGGAGAATCTCCTGGCTATCAGAGAAACTTTGGAAGAGCTGAGATGAAGCAACAGGAAAGTCTCCCGGAATTAACAAGGATTATAGAGGAAAAGAGGAAGAAGATTGCCATTATTGCCTGCGAGGTTTTGTGTAGAGAGGTCTGTTATGCGTCCCTCGTCACCAGAAATATTGTCCATCCTGTATTTAAGACTAAAGGCTTACACGATAACCCTGAAAAGATGAGGTTAGAACTGCAGGAGGAGATAGATAGAATATCATTTTCCTCTTCAGAGAGGTATCAGGCTATTGTTCTGATATATGGGCTCTGCAGTAATGGTACTGTTGGACTTATTGCCAGAGATATACCCTTAGTTATCCCTAGGGCACATGACTGTATAACCCTCTTTTTAGGCTCTAAAGAGAGATATGCCAGAGAATTTTCTAGAAATCCAGGGACATACTATTTTACAACCGGATGGGTTGAGAGGGGAAGCGAATCTGTAGGGAGGACCTCTGCCAGTGGATATGGTCTGGGAAAGACCTATGAGGAGTACGTGGAGAGGTACGGAGAGGAAAATGCCAAATACTTGTTTGAGCTGGAAAGGTCCTGGATGACTCGTTATAATCAGGCAGTCTATATAGAGATGGGACTTCCAATTCCTTTCACCTATGAAGAAGAGGTAAGGCAGGAGGCGGAGAAGAGGGGATGGAATTATCGAAAGATAGATGGCAATATGAGGCTGATCCTTGATGCCATCAATGGTTTCTGGAATCCTGAGGATTTTCTCATAGTACCACCAGGTTATTCCATACAACCGAGCTATGATAGAGACATATTGAGATTAGAACTGGCAAATGAATGACCCTGAGAATCTTTCTCTGAGACAGTACCGAAAGAACTTTATACTTGGGGCTGCACAGTCTGGATTATGGGGACTGGCACTGACATTTGCCTCTACAGCTACAGTAATCCCTATGTTTTTGAAGAAGCTCGGTGCTTCTGATGTTGAGATAGGACTTATACCTACCCTGGTGAACCTTGGATTTACTTTTCCCAGTATCTTTTCTGCTCCCCTAGTGGAGAGGGTAAGGTCGGTGAAGAAGTTTGTAGCTACCGTTACCTGGTTAGAGAGAAGTCCATACCCGTTTCTTTCACTTTTGGCTTTTACACTTGCGAAATCTAATCCCCAGCTTACTATTTATCTATCGTTGATACTCCTTGCAATAGGTTATTTTGGGACAGGTTTTATAATGCCAGGCTGGATGGATTTTGTTGCCAGAATTATCCCAGTAACCAGTAGGGGCAAGTTTATTGCTCTTGGAAATGGTCTTGGCGGTATTTTGGGAATAGGTGGCTCTATACTGGTTGGTAGAATCCTTAGTGTCTATCCTTTTCCCCAAAATTTCGGGATCTGCTTTTTGATCACGATGTTTATACTTCTTGTAGCA
>CAZZLK010000033.1:0-6674 GCA_964655195.1 uncultured bacterium | reverse complement strand
AACCTTTTCGCCGAAAACCGGGGGCTTCGTGTTGCGTAAGACCCTCTTTCTTGAGGGCAAAGAAAGACTTATACGCTTCCCGCACTTCATCACGTGTAAGCTGTACCGACATTGAATAATAGCCCTTAGCCCTGGGCAGTTCCTTTAAGATACGGTTGAGATTCTTTCGAGAAATATCTACTCTCCCGGTTTCCTTGTGCTCTTTTCGCAGATACCACAAAAGCCCGTTGTAGACCTTGGTGGCACAGAACATGGCGTCCTTCAGGACAGATTCAGTCTGCGGGTCCGAATGGATTTGGGCTTTGAGTGTGATTAGAGGCACTCATTCACCTCCCTCTGTTTTTTTGAGCTTCGATGTACCGCGTAATAGTCTCGCTGGAGACCTCTCCGGCTGTACCTACATAGTAGCTTGGGTTCCTAATAAGTATCTATTACATACACATTTAAGGTTACCTGTATTTAGCTATCACCTCATTCAGAGTGCGAATACTGATCTCCTCCAGGGTTATGCCTCTTGAAGATGTCAATAAGACTGTATACTTCTCCCCGGGAAAGATATCGAAGTAGTTATCACTTACATCTATATCCTCAGGTAGCTCCAGAGTTACCATCCAGGCAAAGTTATCTGTGGATAATTCGAGTTTATACTTTCCCTCCCCTATCCTGTTGAGTTCAGGTAGGATTTTAGACTCTGGCATCTCCAGCTCTTTAAAGTCTACCAGGAATGTTCTGTTCCAGTGGATGCATCTATCTTTCTGATGTACTTTCGCATAAACAAAACACTTATTTCTATCCTTGGTAAGGATTCTACTAGTATCTATCTCTCCAATCTTAACCGTCCCTACATTCCCTATCTCTACCTTGGCTTTACCCTTCATTAAAATGTCTCCGGTAAAACTTTTTACACCGTACTCTATATCCAAAGGCAGATTCGTATATAGTTCATTTGTTACAGATATATCCAACCTGTCCCCATCCTCTTTAAAGGATATCATAATGGGTTCGAATACCCTTTTCACATAATAATAGGAAGGCTTCTTCCTCAGGTAATAGTCTACTATTACCCAGCCACCGGTAGTACCCCAGCAATCGGAGTACATCCAGAATAATTCTCCAGCAGTATTAAACATACGCCTCTTCCAATGCTCTAAGGCAAATTTTAACGCTTCCGCCTGTATCATCTGGGCACTTATAAGATATTCATCCAGAGAGAGCCTCTCCTGAGGTATAAAGAATCTCTCCAGGGCAGATTTGATGTTTCCCCTCTCAAAGGTATTATTATGAAACTTCCAGGTGGGAGAATCTATGTAGAGTTCATCCTTTGGAGTAAACTGTTCTAAGCTCTTCTTCAAAGGTGGAGCAAGTTGCCCGAATTCTGATACGAATTTACCTCTATCCAGTGCGTAGAGTTTATAGTTGACCCTTTCATATGGGTCCTCCGTCTGAATACTTAAAGTCCAGGCATGTCTATCTCCACACTCCTCAGAGTTAGGGTCCTCACCTCCATACGGACTTGAGGGCCAGTAGGGTCTTGTCGGGTCGAGTTCATTACAGAGTCTCGGCAGTAATTCGTCATATATCCTGGAACCATAAAGTCTTGAGTCTCTTCCTCCCCATGCACCCATATAGTGGATCCACTGATTCTCATTATTACCACACCAGATAACGAGTGAAGGATGGTTCCTCAGTTGTTTTATTATGATTCTTGCCTCTTTCTCCACCTCCTCCATAAACTCCCCATCGTCATCAGGGTATGGTGCACAGGCAAACATAAAGTCCTGCCAGACCATAATACCATTCTCATCGCATAGCTCGTAGAAGAAGGGGTCTTCGTATATCCCTCCTCCCCAGATCCTGAACATATTAAAGTTTGCCTCTCTAGCCAGTTTTATCAATCTTTCATACTTCTCTCTGGAGACATTTGCTATTATGGAGTCCGCAGGTATCCAATCTGCCCCTTTACAGAAGACTTTTCTTCCATTTATAGAGAAGATAAAGCTCTCTCCCTCTTCTATAGGCTCCTGTATAAGTTTTACCTCCCTTATACCATACTTTGCAGAGTAACTGTCCAGTTCTTTCCCATCTTTAGAGACTGTAACTCTAAGATCGTAAAGGTAAGGTTCTCCTACAGGTAATGGATACCATAACTTTGGCTTATTTATCAAAAGTGTATATCTCTTTTTATGTATCCCCGGACTAACTACAAGTCTTTCCCCTAAACCATTTTCCTCTTCTCCTTTAAGCGATACAAAGAGCTCAAGTTCTGCAGACTGAGATGTGATATTCTCTATCTCCAGTTCTATCTCAAGGTCTGCCCTATCATCCAGGACCCTAGGTTTTACAAAGACATCTCTTATTATTGCAAGCTCGTAACTTCTTAACTCTACACTTCTCCATATTCCGCAGGTTGGAAGATATGGACCCCAGTCCCATCCAAATACAAACTGAGGTTTTCTCATCCAGATTCGATAATAACTTTCACCAACTCCGTACTTCTCTAATGGCTTATCCTTCACCCGTTTCTTACCAACATCAAGATAGACCAAGAGTTCATTCTCCCCCTCCCTGATATACCTGGTTACATCTATTATATAAGGGATAAATGCATTGTGGTGTTCACCTACCTTTACCCCATTGAGGAAAATCTCCGCATCCAGATCAAGGCCATTAAAGACCAGTTCTGTCTTCTCCTGAATGAAATCCTTGGATACATTGAAGACCTTCCTGTACACCCAGGTCTTCTCTTCTATCCACTTACATCTTTCAGCATTAGTCCCATATAATGGATCATCTATCTTTCCATTTCTTAAAAGATCAAGATGTACATCGCCTGGAACAGTGGCAGGCAACCATTCACTCTCAGAGTCCGATTTAAATTCCCAGGCTCCATCCAGAGACAAAATTTTCAATCTACTCACCTCCAAAGAATCTAGAATTTGTGATATTATTTTAGAATAAACAGGAAAGATGTCAAGAAAGGAGAGGAAAGATGGAACCAACAAGACCGGAATGGGAGAATCTTTATAAACTAGCATCAGAGTTTAAAAAATTAGCTCCATGGGAGTGGATGTGGGACTCTGATATATTTGGAGTGAGAGATCCGGAAACAGACGAAGTAGGTTACTGCTCTGTAATGGGGGCTTTAGGTCAATTCTTTGGATTAGGGGTTTATTTGGGCTCAGAAGGTTTATTGGGTTTTTTAAAGATGCAGGAGAGGGGTTCTACAATGTCTCCTAGGGAGGCATTAGAATTGCAGAATGGACTTATAGTTTCTTTTACAGATAGAGGAGATCTCACCAATAGGGACATTAAAATAATAAAAGAGTTGGGATTAAAATTTAAAGGGCCAAAAGAATGGCCTATGTTCAGGAGCTACAAACCGGGATATTATCCATGGTATATAAATAGCGAAGAAGCGAGACTTTTAACTGTGGTTCTAGAACAAGCCATCAATGTAGTGACTCGTCTTAAAGAAGATCCAGAATTATTTGAGCCGCTCAATCAAAATCTTATATTAGTTCGTACCCTTAGAAAATTGAGGAATAAGACCGTCTGGCAGGATGAATGGTTAAGTCCTAAAATATATGAAAAATCCAAGATATTTCATTTTACTAGTGAAGGGAGAGAGATTCTGAAGAATATTAAAAATGAGTTAAAACCTAAAGGGGTATGGGAAATAGGAGCTTTTGTATATGACATCCTTGTACATAATGCTGAAGGGAGACCATTTTTCCCCAGAGCTATAGTGTGGGTAGATCATTCAAGCGACTTTATCTTTAAGGTCCTTATGGTAGAACCTGCAGAGTATGAAGATAAGGTCGCAGAGGGAACAATAGATCTGATCAATACCCTGGGATTTTTCCCAGAAAAAATCCTTACCTATGGAGAAAATATATACGAGATATCAAGACTTCTTGGGGTTATGTTGGATATTGAGGTAGAGAAAACAAATAGGATCAACGCTTTAGAGCACATCAAAAGAGATATGAGAAGATATCTTTCTAAAGATAATGAAAAGACTAGCCAAAGGAGTAGATAAAGATGGAGATAGTATTCTTGGGAACATCTGCCGCAGAAGGATGGCCGGGTGTATTCTGCAGTTGCAAGTACTGTGAAAGAGCCAGAGAACTCGGAGGAAAGAATATAAGGACAAGAAGCTCGGTAGTTATAGACAGAAGGTTTCTTGTAGATCTGACACCCGATACCTATCTGAATAGTCTGAGACTCAACATAGACCTGAGTAAAATTAGATATCTATTTATAACACATTCCCATCAGGATCACTTTTATCCACAGGAACTGTATATGCGTGGAGAACCATTTGCCCATCTCCCGGAGGAGGCTATCCTAGAGATATTTGGAAACTCTAAGGTGATAAAGACCATAGAGGAAAAGATAAACTGCGAAAAGACAAGGATAGGACTCCATACTGTTTCACCATTTGAGAAGATTGAACACGAAGATTTTACACTCATCCCACTACTGGCAGACCATTCCCAGGAGGAAGAGTGTCTGGTATATATTATCAAAATAGGCGAAAAAACAATATTTTATGGGCATGACTCAGGCTGGTATCCAGAAGCAACATGGGAATACTTGAAAGATTTTTATATAAATCTAGCCATATTCGACTGTACCTTTGGAGGAATTGACCAGAGAAAGGGACATATGGGTATACAGGCTATAACTGAAGCCAAAGGGATATTGGAAAAATATGGAAGTATAGACTCCAGGAGTATATGTGTAGCGACTCATTTCTCTCACAATGGAGGACTTCTATATGATGAGCTGGTCGAAAGGCTGAATCCGTATGGACTTCTGGTTGCATATGATGGAATGGTTTTATATATATAAAAGTGGTATAATGTAAAAAAGGAGGGAGTAGTGAAAAGATTCCCTGCAGGATTATTAATATTAGTTCTACTTATACTGATAGATATTACCTGGAGCTACAGCAGTTCTAACGACGTTGTATATATAATCCATATATCTGGAATGATAAACGAAGGTGTTTATTCTCTTGTTCGTAGAGGAATAAGTAGAGCCACCGAAGAGAGAGCAAGATATATCATAGTAGAGATAGAGACATTTGGAGGGCTTGTAGATTCAGCGGTAAAGATACGTGACGCCTTATTGGACTCTCCGATCCCTACTATAGCATATGTAAAGAATAGGGCATGGTCAGCTGGCGCACTCATTGCTATAGCCTGCGAGAAGATAGCCTTTACAGAGAGTGGATCTATGGGGGCTGCAGAACCAAGACCGATGGAAGAAAAGAACGTATCTGCCTTAAGGGCTGAATTTTCTGCCACTGCAGAGAGAAGAAGGAGAAATCCTCAGATAGCTGAAGCTATGGTAGATCAAAGTGTAGAGATAAAGGATCTAAAACCAAGGGGAAAACTGCTGACACTCACCGCCAGCCAGGCAAAAAAATACGGCTATGCAGATTTTATAGCTAATACCTATGATGAACTCTGGAGGGCTATTAATGTAAAAGAACCAAGAGTGGTAAACGAATACCTGAACTGGTCTGAGAGGTTTTCGCAGATAACGTCTGACCCAACTTATAGCTTCCTATTTCTGATGGGTGGTCTCTTACTCCTCTTTGTAGAGCTTCAGATTCCGGGATTTGGCATCCCAGGGATCTTGGGTATTACACTTATTGTCCTTACGTTTGTAGGGAATTATCTGGCAGGATTGGCGGGTATAGAGGCAATACTCCTATTAATAGGAGGGATTATATTACTCTTAATAGAGTTACATACCCCAGGGTTCGGTATACCAGGTATAACAGGAATAGTAGCCCTGTTTATAAGCCTCTATATGGTTCTTGGAGGAGGAATAAATGCTATAAGGTCCATTATTCTGGCAAGTATCCTTATGCTAGGAGTTATTATACTCTTTATAAGATATCTTCCAGAAAGCTTTGTGTGGAAAAGGCTGGCATTAAAAGAAGCAACAAGAACAGATGCAGGATATACTGTTGTTAATATTCAACAGGACCTTGTTGGCAAAGAAGGAGTTTCAGTAACTCTACTCAGGCCTGCAGGTATAGTAGAGATAGAAAATAGAAGATACGATTGTCTTACAGAAGGAGAATACATACCACCCAGAACAAAGGTTATTGTAACAAAAGTTATTGGCAATAAGATCTTTGTAAGAAAAATATCTTAAAAAGGAGGTGTCCGTTTATGGAGGTCGCATTTGCATACTGGCTACCAATACTGGTTATAGTTATAGCATTGATACTCTTCTTTCAGTTTGTACCACTAGGATTATGGATCTCAGCGGCAGCAGCTTCAGTAAGGGTTGGTATCATAACACTCATAGGGATGAGATTGAGGAGGGTCCCACCGCATAAGATAGTACTACCCCTTATAAAGGCTACAAAGGCTGGATTAGACCTAAATATAAACCAGCTTGAGGCTCACTACCTTGCAGGAGGGAATGTTGACAAGGTTGTAGATGCAATAATCGCAGCAGAAAGGGCGGGAATCCCTCTAAATTTTACCCGGGCAGCAGCGATAGATCTGGCTGGAAGAGACGTATTAGAAGCGGTCCAGATGAGTGTAAGTCCAAAGGTTATAGAGACACCAATAGTTGCAGCAGTGGCTAAAGACGGTATAGAATTAAAGGTAAAAGCCAGAGTTACTGTAAGGGCTAATATAGAAAGA
>CAZZLK010000032.1:0-10708 GCA_964655195.1 uncultured bacterium | reverse complement strand
GGGTCCTGCATAATGCCACTGGGAAACCGGGAAGGCGCAGAGACCTATGCTGGAAGCCAGGAGACCTGCCTATTAGGATATATGCCAGATCCTTCGAGGAAAGGAGGCTTGGCATTATGGAGAGATTGAATACTTCATAGATAGTCTTTTCATTATTGATCCCTGTTCTTTTTTATTTGAGGTATGATGGGGGAATAGATCTTTTACCAGGAGGGAAAAATAATGAGAAGGTTTATATATTTTATGAGTTTAATACTGGTTCTGAGTGTTACAGCGAATCTATCCTTTGCCGGCACTTTCCCTGTAACTGTAAGAGACGATGTTGGTCGAAGGGTAACTATCTCTAAAGAGCCCAGAAGGATCATATCTACTGCCCCGGATGTTACCGAGATACTCTTTGCATTGGGATTGGGGGATAGAGTGGTTGGGGTAACAACATGGTGTAACTATCCGGAGGAGGCAAAGACAAAAGAGAAGATAGGAGATTTTGCCAATCCAAACTTGGAAAAGGTCATTTCCCTGAAGCCAGATGTAGTTATATCAACCGGAGGAGTTCAAAGACAGTTTATAGAAAAACTTGAACAGTTAGGTATACCTGTCTACGTATCTTATCCTCACAATCTTGATGAGGTTATAAGTAGCATCTACAGGATAGGTCGCATCACCGGAGCAGAAGAGAATGCCAAGAAACTGGTTTTTGACCTGAAGTTAAGGATGGCAAAGGTCACAAGCAAGGTGAGTAAAGTCAAGGTTAAACCAAAGGTCTTCTTCGAGCTATGGAATGAGCCACTTATGAGCGCAGGACCCGGTAGCTTTATAGATGATATTATAAGGAAGGCTGGAGGGATAAACATTGCAGGGTCAGCAAAATCAGCCTATCCAATATTCAGTTTGGAACAACTTGTAAAAGAAGACCCTGATATGATAATAGGGGCAGAATCAAGTATGGGTGCCAATCCCTTAGAGATATCCAAGAGACCTGGATGGGATACCCTTAAGGCAGTAAAGAATCAAAAAGTATTCAAGATAAATGACGACATTGTTTTTAGAGCTGGACCGAGACTTGTCTTAGCCCTTGAGATCATAGCAAGATATTTACATCCGGAGCTTTTTAAATGAGTCTTATATTTATTCTTGGCGGTGCCAGGAGTGGTAAGAGTAGTTTTGCCCTGAGCCTGGCAGGTGATAGAGATAAGGTAACATTTGTAGCCACTGCTCTACCCTTAGATGAGGAGATGAAGTCACGTATAGAAAACCACAGAAAGGAGAGACCATCTCACTGGAAGACTATAGAAGAACCTATAGACCTACTTTCAGTGATAAAAAGATTTACAGATACCGGGGTCATAATCCTTGATTGTCTCACCATCTGGGTATCAAATCTGTTGGAAAGATATAAAGATGAAGAGATATTGGAGATGGCTGAAGATATTGCCAGCTACTCCAGATGTATCAGCTCAGAGGTTATTGCAATATCCAATGAGGTTGGTCTTGGTATCGTTCCAGAGTATCCTCTTGGCAGGAGGTACAGGGATCTCCTCGGTAGGGTAAACCAGATATTTGCGAAACATTCCAATAAGACATTCTTTATGATAGCAGGAATCCCTCTGGAGGTGAAGAATGACTCTAAATGAGGCAATAGCCAGTATAAAACCGCTGGATGAAGATATAAAGAGTAAGGTATGGGAAAGATGGGATAACCTTACAAAACCCCCCAGGAGTTTGGGTAGACTTGAAGAGATCGTTGTCCAGTTGGCAGGCATAATGAGGACCAATAAACCAAAGATAGATAACAGATATATTGTTGTTATGGCAGGGGATCACGGAATAGCTAAGAGTGGGGTAAGTGCATATCCACAAGAGGTAACTGTACAGATGGTATACAACTTTTTATCAGGTGGGGCAGGGATAAATGCAATTGCATCTACTGCCAGGGCTAAAGTGATGGTGGTAGATGTTGGAGTAGCCAAAAAGATAGATATTTCTCATCCATTCTTTAGAGATTACAATGTCCTGAGAGGGACGGAGGATTTCTCTAAAGGTCCAGCTATGAGTAGAGAATCTGCTGTAAAATCTATAGAGGTCGGAATAAGGGTAATAGAAGAACTGAATGAGATCGGCTTTGATATAGTTGGGACCGGAGAGATGGGTATAGGTAATACTACTCCAAGTTCTGCTATCCTTAAGGTATTTTCCCCGGATGTTTCTTTAGAACTACTGGTGGGACCGGGGACAGGGCTTGACGAGGAGAGGATAAAGAGGAAGGCGGATATTATAGCAAAGGCTATAGAACTGAATAAGCCAGACCCTAATGACCCTCTGGATGTCCTATCAAAAGTTGGCGGACTGGAGATCGGTGCTATAGCAGGACTTGTTATTGGCTGTGCAAGTCTTGGTAAACCCGTTATAATAGATGGGTTCATCTCCACAGTAGGGGCTCTACTGGCATATAAGATTTCACCGGATGTTCTGCCATATATAATACCTTCTCATCTCTCCAGAGAACCGGGGCACAGGATTGCCCTGGAACTTATGGGACTCAAGCCCCTTCTTACTCTAGATATGAGACTTGGTGAAGGAACCGGTTCTGCCATCGGGATGCTTGTTATAGACTGTGCACTAAGCGCATACTATAATATGAAGACATTTGAAGAGGCTGGCGTATCCAGAAATGTCTGAGCTTATAGAGGCTCTCAGATTCCTGACGATAATACCCGTAAGGGCTTCTTTTGACGAGTTTGCCCTGAGAAGGAGTGTTAGATTTTTCCCCCTGGTTGGTCTTTTCATAGGAATTGTCTCTCTTCTAAGTTTCTTCTTTCTTTCTAGGTTTTTCTACAGAGAGGTCTCCGTATTTCTAACAGTATTTATATGGGAATCTATCACCGGTGGTATCCATATAGATGGATTTAGCGATACGATGGATGGCATTATGAGTAGGAGAGATAGAGAAGGTATACTGGAGATAATGAGAGACAGCAGGATAGGAACCTTTGGTGCTATGGGTATATTCTTTATCCTTGGTTTAAAATACCTGGCTCTTAATAGTTCTGGTAATATCTCGATATCTCTTCTACTCTCACCTACAATAGGTAGATTCCTTATCGTTTTAGCCATACATCTTTTTCCGTATGCAAGAAAAGAGGGAAAGGGAAGTGTCTTCTCTGGAACTCTTGAAAGAGGAGGACTACTCTTTGCATTTATCTCAACACTTATCCTGGCTATCATCCTGGGAAGACTTCGAGGATTTATAGCTCTTTTCTTTAGCCTTTTCTCTGGATATCTATTTGGTTTATATTTAAACTGGCGGATAGGTGGACTGACAGGTGATAATTACGGTGCTATATGTGAGTTCACCGAAGCCATTGTCCTTCTGGTGCTATGAGAATCTATATAGTAAGGCATGGAGAGACAGATTGGAATAAAGAGGGTATATATCAGGGTCAGACAGATACATCTCTTAATGAGAACGGAAGGAAGACGGCAGAGAGACTGGGGCATACTCTGAGTAAGGTAAAGATTTCCTGTATCTACTCAAGTGATCTTTTGAGGGCAAGGGAAACAGCAGAGATCATAAATAGATTTCTGAACGTTCCTGTATACTACACTCGGGATCTGAGAGAGTTGAATTTTGGAGACTGGACAGGTATTTCCATCTGGGAGATGGAAGAGAAAGACCCGGAACTCTTTAGGAGATGGCAGGAAGACCCATGGAACATCTCACCACCTGGAGGTGAAACCTTTAGAGAGCTTACAGAGAGGGTAATGAATGTCCTAGAGGAGATAACCAGGCGTCACAGAGATGAAGATGTATTGATTGTATCTCATGCAGGACCAATAAAGGCTATGATATTTGGTCTGATATCTGCTAACGGCAGGGCTTACTGGAATATAAAGATCTCCCATAATACAATAGTAATTATAGATAGAGATACCGATTACAGGATAAGTATGACTGAGATTCCTTTATAGGGGATAAAAAACTAGGGGGCTGTCTTAAGACAGCCCCCTATAGTGTCTCTATTATTCGAAGAAGTACTGCTCTGGACAGGTATTCCCGGGACCACCAATCGCCCAGGGACCAAGGACACCAAAGTCCGGAACATTTCTGAAGTTCTTCTTAACCACCACAGGCATCGGTAAGCCACCAGTTATACCGATAAAGAATGGCCCCTCTTTAATATGTATCTGTACTGCCTCCCAGACAAATCTGTGCCTCTTTACCAGATCCTTCTCTGCACAGCCCTTCTGGTAGAGTTTCAGTAGACGGTCTTCTGGGCTTCCAGGTTCTGGTTTTTCGCCTTGGGCTCCACCAGTTCTTATCCAGAGACTTACCAGTGGCCAGGACCTGTTGTTTGGACCAGGGAATACCCAGTCTGGATATGTCCAGAGGTCCATCTCTGCAGTATGCGCCATACGAATCATATAAGTACCTTCACTATCTCTAAGTCCTTCTTCTGGTGTATTGTAGACGTCATTAAGTATTACCCTTAGACCAATATCCTCCCAGTTTTTCTTGATTATAGGAGCGGTTTCAGTATTGATAGCTATTCCACCCCAACCGGTAACATCCAGTATAATTTCAAGCTTTTTCCCATCTGGTCTTGTTCTAAATCCTTCAGCATCTCTCTTGGTTAGTCCGATCTTATCCAGGAGTCTATTTGCCTCTGCAGGATCATATTTAGCCAGGTTATTAGCCCATTCCTGGAAGACCTTCTTCCCCTGAGGGCTCTGGAAGTGCCAGGATTCTTCACTGATTGTTCCCTGCTGGACTCTACCGATACCCTTCCATATTACCTTATTGATCCTATCTCTATCTATAGCAAGGGATAGCGCTGCTCTGAAGTCTCTGTTTCTGAGTAATTCTCTCATCCATGGGTCTTTTGTCTTTTCTACGTTATAGTTCTGGTTTACTATCATACCAGGCCAGGCTCCAGCACCGTTCTTCCAGAGTATGACCCTATATCCACCTTTATCTGCCCTTTCCAAGAGGACAGGTATCTGCCTTGGATCATCCACCCCTCTGAAAGTAGCATCGTACTCACCGTTTAATACCTTGAGTAGCCTTACTTCAGGGTCAACCACATATTCAGCCTCTATCCTATCTATATAGGGAAGCTGGTTCCCAGCGGTATCTACCTTCCAGTAGTAATGATTACGCTCGAATATTACCCTCTTTCCAGGCTCATACTTTACACAGTGCCAGGCGAATAGTGTAGGATAATCAGGGTTATTCCACCACTGAGATTTTAGCCTCAGTGTCTCATAGTCCTTCATCTTGGAATTGTATTTTGGATGGAACTGGCTCAGATAGTGCTTCGGTTTCATTAGTGGTTCCCATTCCCAGAATCCAGAGGCAAGTATGTATGGGACGTTCCAGTGGGCTTCTTTAAATGTGAAAGATATAGTATAGTCATCGATAAACTTTACCGTAGCTGGTGATCTATCGTTATTCTGAGCCCACCATGGTACCATCACTACCTGGTAGTCCTTGTTCATTGCTTCATCTTCCCACCAGTATTTGAGATCTTCCATAGTGAATGGGTGCCCATCAGACCACTTTACACCCTTTCTGAAATAGAATGTTACAGTCTTACCATCAGGTGTAAACTCCCACTTCTCAACAAGATTGGGTATGTAGGCTGTATAATCCATATTCCATCTTAGTGGAGGATCATACATAATCATCTTTATGTTACCCATTCCTGCGTCCCAGAATGGTAGCCTCCAGGTACCTCCGTATTTGCCTATCTTCTCTACCGGTTTTATCACCAAAGGCTTTTGAGGTAATCTCTGCTCCACAGGTGGAAGTTTACCCTGCTTCACCAATTCTGCAGACATAGGAGACTCTCTGTATCTCCTCTGAGCAAAAGATACAGGTACTGTGGTCAACAGTATTGACACACAAACTAAACTAACCAACACTAGCTTTAAAAACCTTCTCATAATTCTTCATCCCTCCTTTTTAATTGATATTTTTCACTTGTTAGGCAAAAGCTTCAAGTTTTTACAGAAAGAAAATTTATTAATATCCTTTAATTTCTCACCTCCTTCCCAGAATAAAGCTCAAATATCTCAAAACAAACGAGACTGCTATTATTATAGAAACTATAAGTATAAACTGTTTTAGCGCAATTACTCTTGCCCATAGTTTCTGTTCATTGGTGAGCTGAGACTTCTTAGGATACTTTAGTTCCAGCAGATACGCTTTTCTGAGATATTTCACGGACTCTTCAACCATTCCCTTTTTCTTATATACAACAGAGAGGTTATAGTGTGCATTTATATGCTCCGGAGAAAATTCTATAACCCTCTTGTAGGCATATTCGGCCCTGTCCAGATCTCCCATATCATAGTAGATATTTCCCAGTCTATAGTATATTCTTGGTTTCAATAGCCCTGCCTGCAAGACATCTACCAGAAGGTTTATAGCCTCTTGATAATGCTTCTGTTTCCTTAATTCTTCAGCCTTTATTAAGGCTGACTCAACATCTGTTTCTGTTATATTCTTTTTCTCCTTCTCTAACTCTACCATCAGCCCTCTATACCTCTCAGTTGTAGTTTCTCTGCCAGGTGACAGGCTACAAAGTGTTCCGGGTATAGCTCTCTAAGTCCCGGATGTTCTTCACTGCATATCTTATCTGCATACGTACATCTCGGGTGAAAGTAACATCCGCTCGGGGGATTAAGAGGAGATGGAACTCCTCCCTGCAGGATTATTCTTTCCCTCTGGTAGTCTGGATCTGGAATCGGAATGGCAGAGAGTAGCGCCTCAGTATATGGATGTAGAGGCTTGGTATATATGACTTCAGTCGGTCCTAACTCTACCACCTGGCCAAGATACATAATAGCCACCCTGTCTGATATGTGCTGAACAACAGCAAGGTCGTGTGAGATAAATAGATAGGTCAAACCTAATCTTTTCTGTAATTCTTCTAAGAGGTTTAATACCTGTCCTTGGATGGATACGTCCAATGCAGATACTGGTTCATCACATATTACCAGTTTTGGATTTAGCGCCAGAGCTCTGGCTATTCCTATCCTCTGTCTTTGCCCTCCTGAGAACTCATGGGGGTACCTCGACATATGTTCTGCGGTTAGCCCTACTGCTTCTAGAAGCTCCACAACCCTGTCTTCTTGTTCCTTGATAGTTCCTTTATTGTGTATCTCTAGCGGTTCTCTGATTATATCTTTGACTGTCATCCTCGGATTTAGCGAAGAAATTGGGTCCTGGAATATCATAGCCATTTCCTGTCTCAGTGGTTTTAATTCCTCCTGACTGAGTTCTGTTATATCGACCATCCCATCATTATCTCCATGCCTTATACTGCTTCTAAAATATATCTTTCCCTCTGTAGGCTCAATCAATCTTAGAATAGTTCTGCCCGCAGTAGTCTTTCCACAGCCACTTTCACCTACTAGTCCTAAGGTCTCTCCTTCTCTTATATACAGGTCTACTCCATCTACCGCTCTTATATATCCCACAGTTCTTCTCAAGAATCCTCTTTTAACAGGAAAATATTTTTTAAGACCTTTTACGTCCAGAAGTATCGGTTTCATATGATCGCTCCACTATCTTCATATAACCAGCACTTTACTTTGTGTCCATTATCAAGAGTGAATAGAGGAGGATTAGTTTCACATTTACTAAATCTAAAGTTACACCTTGGAAGAAATCTACAGCTCTTTGGTAAGTCTATAGGTTCTGGCACCGAACCTTGGATAGGTGTTAGAGGCTGCTTGGCTCCTCTTCCAGCACGTGGTATAGACTTGAATAACCCATCTGTGTATGGATGTAACCTCTTACGGAATATCTCTCTAACATCTCCATATTCCACCACCTCTCCAAGATACATAACCATAACTTCATTCGCCATCTCAGCCACCACACCCAGGTTATGCGTAATTATCATAATAGAAGTATTGAACTCTCTCTGTAGGGCTTTCATTAATTCTAAAATCTGAGCCTGGATTGTCACGTCTAAAGCGGTGGTTGGTTCATCAGCTATTAAAAGGCTTGGATTACAGGAAAGAGCCATAGCAATCATTACACGCTGTCTCATTCCCCCACTTAACTGATGGGGATATTCGTCTATACGCTTCTCAGGGCTTGGGATACCTACCTTATCTAACATCTCTATAGCTTTTTTACGTGCTTCTTCTTTATCAACGTTTTGATGAAGCATAATAGCTTCCATTATCTGCTCTCCTATCGTATATACAGGATTTAACGATGTCATTGGTTCTTGGAATATCATTGCCATCTCTTTCCCTCTAATGGATCTATATTCAGGTCCCTTTGGGTCAAGTTTGTGAAGTTCAACCTTAGTATTACTATCTTTATAAAATATTATCTCACCAGATATCTTGGCTGGAGGAGAAGGGACAAGCCCCATAATGGTCAAAGCTGTTACACTCTTACCACAGCCACTTTCTCCAACTACTCCAAGATTCCTTCCTCTCTTTATGGTAAAGGAGACCCCATCTACTGCATGCACCAGTCCACTATAAGTGGGAAAATAAGTTCTAAGGTCTTTTACTTCTAAAATTAGTCCATTATTTTCCATATATAACCTCACTATCTAGAATAGGGATCAGCTGCATCTCTCAATCCATCACCCAAAAAGTTATAACAGAGAACAGTTATTATGACAAAGAATACAGGTATTATAAGCCAGGGCATATATCTGAGAGATCTTATATTTTGAGTCTCATACAATAATACTCCCCAGCTTGTCATAGGGGGTCTGAGTCCTAACCCCAGAAAACTTAGAGCAGTTTCCCCCAGGATCATTCCTGGGATACTAAGCGTGCTTATTACTATGATGTGACTCAAGCAATTGGGTATAAGATGACGAAATATTATCCTTTTATCATCAGCACCGAAGCTTTTTGCTGCCATAACAAAGTCTTGTTCCCTGAGAGATAAAACCATTCCCCTTATCTGTCTAGCAAGACCTCCCCAGTTTAAGAATGAAAGAATTATAGTTATTCCGAAATATACCGCTATTGGAGACCATGTAGGAGGAACTGCGGTGGCTAGAGCCATCCATAGAGGGATATTTGGGAAAGCCATAAGGAGTTCTGTCGTTCGCTGTATTATCATATCCACCGTACCACCATAATATCCCGATATGGTTCCCAATACACTCCCAAATATGAGGCTTAAAAATACTCCTAATAATCCTATCGTCAGAGAGATTCTTCCACCATATATAACTCTTGAAAACAGGTCTCTTCCAAGTCTGTCCGTTCCAAAGAGAAATACTACTCCATCTGGGTCTTCTGTGCCGAAGAGGTGAATATTAGAAGGGATTAATCCAAAGAGTTTATAAGGCTGGCCTCTGACAAAGAATTTTACCCTATACTTCTTTGATGTATCTATCTTGAATTCTCTAGTAAACCTTTCTATATTTATTTCCTCTTTATATCCATATACAAACGGTCTCAGAGTAAAATTGCCATTTTCATCTCTGAAATGTAAGACCTGAGGAGGTGCGCTTATATAGTCAGTAGCATATTCTAACTGATAGGGGGCAAAAAATTCAGTGAATACAACACACACAGCATATAAGAGTATTAATATTACCCCACCTACAACAGCCCTCTTATTCTTCTTGAACTTATACCACATCAATCTCCAGTAGGATGGGCTTTTTCTTGTAGGCTCCTTTTCTAACGTTAATTCCCTTTCTTCAGGCATCTAAACCTCCATTATTCCTCATATCTTATCCTTGGGTCTGCCCAAGCCAAGCCAAGGTCCGCTAGAAAATTCCCTACAACAAGTGCTATGGTCAAGAACATAAGAAAACTCCCAGCCAAAAACATATCCTGTCTCATAAGTGCCTCCAAGAATAGAGGACCAGTAGTTGGAAGATTTAGCACTATAGAGACAAGAGACTCACCAGATATGATACCTGGCAGGCTCATTCCTAAAGAACTTATCAGAGGATTTATTGCTACCCTTACCGCATGTTTCCATATAACTATAGACTCTCTGAGTCCTTTTGCTCTTGCAGTAAGGACATACTGCTGTCCTAATATATCTAACAGGTTACCCCTCATTATACGGATTAGTCCTGCAGTCCCAGAGAGACCTATTATTATGACAGGAATCCATAGATGTCTAAAGAGGTCTATAACTTTGGCTAAAGTCCAAGGAGCATTTACATACTGAGGGGAGAATAGCCCTCCAACTGACTGATTGAAGTAGAATACAGATATAAACATTAATAGGAGTCCAAGTAGAAAGCCTGGCACAGATAGTCCTATAAATCCCAGGAATGTGAAGATATTATCACCCCAGGAATATTGATGTGTAGCAGAATATACACCTATCGGTATCGCTAATGCCCAGGTAAATATTAATGTTACTATAGACAGGACCAGTGTAAGTGCTAGCCTTTCTCCTACCAATTCACTAACAGGTTTTTCATAATAGAATGACCAGCCAAAGTCTCCTCTAACAAAATGGGTTATCCATATTATATACTGCATCCAGAATGGTTTATCCAGGCCATACCTCATTCTCAGCTGTTCTGCGTAGATCTCCGCACTCAGGTCTCCTCTGTTTCTCAGCTCCTGAATTCTTATGGTGAGAAAGTCTCCTGGAGGAAGCTGAATTACAGTAAAGCCAACAATTGACACCAGGAAAAGAAGTATTATAGAATATACCAATCTACGTATAATATAACCAATCATAGCTTCTACC
>CAZZLK010000031.1:0-4530 GCA_964655195.1 uncultured bacterium | reverse complement strand
AAGTCTATCCCCTGTACAACCCTTCTTGGTACTGCATATACAGAACGGGTAACTAGTGCCTGAACCTCCACCAGTATGGGCCTTGTCCCCTCGATAATTACACTTATAGTGGCACCTGGAGTTGAACCCAACCCTTCCCTTACAAAGAACAGAGAAGGGTTCGATATCTCTTTAAGTCCTTCCGATGTCATCTCCATAAATGCCACCTCATTTGTATCTCCGTATCTGTTTTTAACCGAGCGTAGGAGCCTTACTGCACCATCCCTATCTCCCTCAAAGTAAAAGACTCCATCGACCATATGTTCAAGGGTCTTAGGACCTGCTAATATACCCTCTTTTGTAACATGCCCTGTTATAAAGGCAACACTATTATCCCTTTTAGCCAGGTCGATAATCTTAGATGTACACAGTTTTATCTGAGTTACCGTTCCTGGCTGTGCAGGTAGGGATTCGTCCTTTACCGCCTGAATAGAGTCCACAATAAATACATCTGGTTTTATCTCATCATATACCGCTATAGCATTATCCAGACTGATCTCACTTATTACTCTAAGATTTTCTCCCTTAATATTTAATCTGCCTGCTCTTAATCCTACCTGATAGACAGACTCTTCTGCACAGTTATATAACACTTTCAGTCCTTTTCTGGAGAATGACTCCGATAGCTGGAGCATAAGGGTAGACTTTCCTATCCCCGGTTCTCCACCTATCAGAAGCACAGAACCAGGGACAACTCCGCCTCCTAAAAGTCTATCTGTCTCTGGATAATCGGTAGTGATCCTCTCTATAGATCTAGCCTTTATCTCATTAAGGCTCAACGCCTTAGCTGGAACACCTTTAGGCTTTGTCCTTTCTGCTTCCTTCTCTATTACTATTTCCTCAAGTGTATTCCAGGAGTCACAATTTGGACATCTACCAAGCCAGTGTGAAGTTGTATAGCCACACTCTGTACATCTGTAGACTCTGCTTGCCTTACTCATTCTGGTCTCTGCAGAGGGAACAGAATCACCTCTCTTATGGAGTTTACATTGGCAAAGAGCATGGTGAGTCTGTCTATACCTATACCCAGACCTCCAGTAGGAGGCATACCATACTCAAGCGCCTCTAAGAAGTCTTCATCCATCGGATGGGTCTCCTCTTCTCCCATCATCTTCTCCCTTAGCTGGTCTTCAAATCTCTTCCTCTGCTCTATGGGGTCATTCAATTCCGAGAAGGCATTGGCAACTTCTAATCCTCCTATGAATAACTCAAACCTGTCCGTAAATCTGGGGTCATTTTCTCTCGCTTTCGCAAGTGGTGATATTGCCACCGGGTATCCAGTGATGAATGTTGGCTTTTTCAACTTTGGCTGTACTTCCTCCTCAAATAGTTCCATAAGTACTTTAGCCCAGAGGCTTTTCTCAGTGGTCACCTTTATCTCTAGCCTGTTGGCATATTCTAGGAGCTCTTCCTTTGTCAGAGTTAACGGATTTACACCAGTATGCTCAATGACTATATCAAGGAGTTCTCTCCTCTCCCAGGGAGAGGATATATCGATCTCCTCCTCATCCCTATATATAACTGGTCTACCAAAGAGCGTGTTTGCCAGATGTATGATTAATTCCTCTGTGAGGTCCATCATCGTGTGATAATCCGCATACGCCTGATAGAGCTCCAGCATAGTAAATTCGGGATTATGCACGGTAGATATCCCTTCATTCCTGAAGCATCTATTTATCTCATAGACCCTTTCATATCCACCAACTATAAGTCTCTTGAGGTATAACTCAAGGGCTATTCGGAGGTACAGGTCTATGTCCAGTGCATTATGGTGGGTGATAAATGGACGGGCAAATCCTCCACCTGGTACTGTATGCAGGATAGGGGTCTCAACCTCTATAAAGCCCTTGGAGTCGAGAAAATTTCTTATCTCTTTTATGAGCTTCGATCGTAGCAGAAATATCCTTCTTGGGTTCTCATTGGCTATAAGGTCCAGATATCTCCTTCTATATCTGGTCTCTACATCTGTTATACCATGCCACTTTTCTGGTAGCGGTCTCAGTGCCTTTGTAAGGATCCAAAACTTATCGATTCTTACTGATGGTTCACCAGTGTGAGTCTTGAATGTTATCCCTTCTACCCCGATAAAGTCACCAACATGGCATTCTCCAAGTTCCTCGTAAGAATCACCAAGGTCATCAGCCCTTCCATAAAGCTGGATCCTATCCTTTATGTTCCTTATATCTAAGAACATAGACCTTCCATGTCTTCTTATAGCGGTAATCCTTCCTGCCACCCTTACCGTCTGATCAAGCATATTTTCAAAGCAATTCTTTAATTCGTCTATGGAGTGTGTAGGAGTAAAACTCACCTGATCTACCTCCTTATCTCTAGGATTTTAAACTCCAGTTCTCCTTTGGGAACCTTAACCTTTATCACATCTCCTATCCCTGCCCCTATTAAAGCCTTACCCACAGGGGATTCATCGGAGATCTTATTTTCTTTGACATTAATTTCTGGAGGACTAACTATGTGGTACTCTACTATAGAGTTATCCAGTAGATTTAGAAGTTTTACTTTAGAGCCTATAGAGACCCTGTCATCATATCCGTCCTCTTCTATTATCTTGGCCTTGCTGAGTATATTTTCTATGGTGAGGATCCTTCCTTCTACAAATGCCTGCTGGTTCTTTGCCTCTGTATATTCTGCATTTTCAGAGAGATCACCAAATTCTTTCGCTTCTTTGATCTTTTCTGTCACTTCTTTTCGTTTGTTCCTCTTAAGGTCTTCCAGCTCTCTTAAAAGGGCTTCATAACCTTCCTTGGTAAGGAAGATTTCTTTGTCCTTCACATTATCACCTCTTTGAATCAATTCAACTCCTCCACTCTTGGTTTAAATCCTATTCTTTCCAGAAAATCTTCGTCGTTCTCCTGTGGCAGTCTTTTATCCTGCATAGCTATTAGAAATCCTTCCAGTACATTGGTTCCAAATGATCTTCCCTCTAACTCAGGGGTTGTCGTTACCAGATATTTAACCCCTCTTTCCCTGAGCAGTTCCTTATCTTTTGGGGTAACTGTATTGGTAAAGATGACCTTACCATCAAGTCTCTCAGGCATATACTTCTTTATGTAGATAAAGTCTCCAGCTATTATATCTGCCCATAAAAAATATCTGGTAAATTTTGGGGTATTTTCCTCCTGCTTCTCTCCCACTGGATATAACATATAAAATGGCATCTTGGTGAGCACAGGGAGTAATACATAAGCCAGAAATTTCAAAACCCTTATGCTGTGTATGGGTATTGGGATACCCAACGCAAACATAAGGTCTCCAATAACAATGTTTGCCCCAAGGTTGTAAAATGCCTCAGCCATACCAAATCTATCAACTGCAGAAGGTAAAAGGACATTCTTTCCTTTGATCCCTCCGGGTAATATGGAGTCTAACTTTTTTACCATCTTCCTCTCCAGTGTGTCTTTTACCATACTGCCGTCTACTATGGGGGTTTTCTGAACTGCTTTTGCTATCTTCAATGCATCTCTTACCACATATCTCCTGTTACCAATAATAAAATACAGGTCGATACCTCCCAGTCCTATAGCAGAGACCTTACCATCGAGCTCTTTGACCTTTTCGATAGCCTTTTTTATATCTCCGTCTGTCCCTATCCTTTCTATTACTACTTCTTCCCCTAAAATATACAAAGAGACCCTGTGGTCTCTCTTACTTGAACCCAAACTTACACTAACTATTCTTTTCATATAGAGATTTTATCAGAAATATCCTGTCTTTACAAGATAATAGGAGGGGAATAGTAACAGATCTCCCCTCCTAGTTATGATTATTCTTCTTCTCCGTTATGCCAATATACGTCCCAACCCAGGTAATTGGAGAATGCCTCATACAGGACTCTTGCAGTCTTTGATCTGCTCATAGCAACATGATGTTCAAATCCCCTCTGACATATCAATTTCAGTAATGTTTGTAGATTCTCTACATATACAACTCCATGTCCTCCAAATGTATTTAGAGGATCATCGGTAAATTCTCCTTCACCTATATAAGCCTGTATGACCCCTACAGTATCATTTGTAGAGACCCTGGCAAAAGTCATAGGACCGCTTGGTATTCTTCCTGCACAGGAACCGTAAGCATTCTCTTTTCCTACCGTTCCTGATATAATATCCTGGAATGTTATCCTGGGGTCTTTTAAGAAGGATTTTGGATAGTTACTACAGTGGAATACTACAGCCTTATCTGGATCATCACCATAGTTGTTGTTCCAGTCAACTATAGCACTTGGAGTTCCAGATGCAAGCTGAAGGGCGTACATTGCTACTACTCCGGTAACATCTGTCTCGCAGGCACTTGGCATTAGGGATTCACTCATCATACTCATAACTGCACAGGGGACAATCCCATAGATATTCTCTATCGCACTCCAGCACTGAATAGCACTGGCAATAAGCCTGTTCTCCTTCATCCAATTCTCTACCACTACGCTGAACTTTGCCATCTTGACCAGGGCGTTTTCAGGCACACCGCTTGTAT
>CAZZLK010000030.1:0-12610 GCA_964655195.1 uncultured bacterium | reverse complement strand
GATTCTCGATAGTTATTCTGCAGTGCTTTCTAAAAGGCATGGGCCAGTAGGAGTTGAATCCGCCGGATGGATTTACCGCTATAGGGATCGAATTTACATTGTATCTTAACCCATGCCCATTGGCAAAGAAATCCCCAAGTGGTACCTCTACTGATGGAGATGCTTCATCATCCCAGTAGAATCTTAATACACAGTCCCTATAGGCCCTTTCTGTAACTGTAAGCCATATGTGATTTATGATTCCCGGACCATCTATATCTGCAAGTACTGTGGTAGAACCTGCTGGAAGTGTTATACAGGGTCTTACCTTCCATCCCTTTCCCAAATTTGATGCTGGATTATCCTGATCTGGAATCTCCTTTGCCCCTCCACCTACTTCCCCCTTTGGATTTTCTGCCGAAATAGACCTGGTCTTTGCAGGTGAATATAGATGTACTCCCCATAATGGTAACAAAAAATTACTGAAACCTTCCATAAGTTTATACCTCCTTAACCTTTATTCTTATTCATATTCCAAGCCTTAACACCTATTCTATATGCCCTATCCAGATGTATAGCTCCATTAAGCCTGTCTCCGATATTAAGAGCTCTTTCGGCAAGTATTAATTCATCCCTCAACTCTCTAGCGCTTTCTTCATCTAAATTTTTCAGTATACTCTTGACTATAAAATGTAGTTCATCTATAGGTGTATAATTCATATACTCTAGTGTTTCAAAGTAGGCTATCGCTTCTCCAAAACTGGAGAAGGGCTTCTTTTCTCTTGCCACCTGGACAAGATGTCTTCCATATTCTACTGCCAATTCTAACGCCTCATCGTAATTGAATCTGGTAACAGGTAACGGGTCGATCCCTCTAAAACTCCAGTTGAAAAAATACTTATACAGAGTCTGTAATGCCAGTATGCATCCGGTTCCACTACCTCCAGCTACCGTAATACCCAAAGCTGGTCTTGCATTGGTTGATGGCCCTATGATCGATCCGGTGCTAAATCTCTGTTTGTCTATAAATAGGCTAGAGAGCCCGTTTATCTGCCAGCAGTATACAGGAACACCGAAGACCAAGGCATCACAGGAATCTACCCTCTGGCTCCTTAAATTAGCATTATCATCCCAGATACATCTATAAGTTCGAAAACATCCTCCGCCACATCCTTCACAGTATTTCAGATCCTCGTCTATAAGATAGATCAGGTCGGTTTCAGCACCTTCTTTCCTCGCTCCCTCCAGAGCATTCTTCACAAGCTTGGCAGTCATCCCATCTCTGTGAGGGCTTCCCACTATTCCTACGACCTTCATTAGCTTATTACTCCTTTTTTAAGTATTATATTGGCATAAAGAGCCCTCTCTCCTGTAGCTACTATAGCATAGGCTTTTCTAGCCCTATCATAGAAATCGAATCTGGAAAGAGTCCCAATCCTTACATCTTCTCCTGAAGCTTTCAGAATCTCTTCATACTTCTCCCAGATCGGAGGCTTTCCTTTTTCTGGAGACATAAGAATGACATTCTCATCAACATAGGTATCCAGTGGGAAGAGTTTTAAGATAGCTTCAAGTAGCGATGGAATATCTAAACCATCAGCCCTTATAACCTTTGGTCCACAAGATTCTGCCGGGTAATTTGCATCTGCCAGTAGGATCTCATCACCGTGTCCCATCTCACATAGCACTTTAAGTAACTCCGGTGATATCAAAGGAGAAATCCCTTTAAGCATAAGACAACCCTCCTATACTCCTTAGTATGATATGAATCATTATACCACTTTAGAGGCTGGTAGTTTAACAGATTCTAGGAAGGGGATCACCCGATAGCATATCGAGGATCCTCTTAGCCCCAAGTTTTGTAACCAGAATGACCTTTCCCGGATGCTCTCTGGTAACCTTCCCTATTATTCTGGCATCCCTTCCATATGGAGAATTATGCATCACATCCAAAAGTAATTTCGCCTTATTTTCAGGAACTATTGCTATCAGTTTCCCCTCATTTGCTATGTACAGGGGGTCAAGTCCAAGAAGCTCACAGGCACCTCTCACCGAATCTCTTATCGGGATCTCTGATTCATATATCTCTATACCAACATTGGAAGCCTGTGCAATCTCATTGAGTGTTGTAGCCAGTCCTCCTCTGGTTGGATCTCTAAGGACACTGATTTCCGGCACAGAGTCTACCATAATCTTTACCAATTTATTAAGAGGAGCGGTATCACTCTTTACATCAGCAGAAAAACTCAGCTGATTTCTTGCACTCAGTATAGCTATACCATGGTCCCCTATTGTTCCACTTACAACCACTACCTCTTTTGGCTTGGCATTATCTCCCCTTATCTCTATTCCTCTTGGAATAATTCCCAATCCTGATGTATTTATGAATATCTTATCAGCCTTACCCTTCTCTACGACCTTTGTATCACCAGTAATAATCCTTACCCCTGCCTCCTCTACCGCATCTTTTATGGAGATAACTATTCTTTCTAGTTCTTCAAGAGAAAGACCTTCCTCTATAATAACGCTTAGACTTATATACAGAGGTTCTGCCCCCATCATTGCTAAGTCGTTAACTGTTCCATTTACCGCTAATTTGCCAATATCTCCACCGGGGAAGAATATAGGATTCACCACATAACTGTCAGTTGTAAATGCCAGACGACCGTCAAGCTCAAACACCGCAGAATCGTTCATCTGAGAGAGGATTTCATTATTGAGATGCTTTAGAAATATATCTTTTATCAGCTGATGGGTAAGTCTTCCTCCACTTCCATAGGCAAGAGTTATCTTCCTCTCATTCATCTTCTTACTCCGTACAGGTAATACGCACTACAGGTTCCTTCTGAAGATACCATACAGGGCCCTACAGGATTACTAGGATTACAGACACTATCAAAGAGAGGACACTCTAAGGGAGATATAACACCCCTTATAACCTCTCCACACCTGCATAATTTATCCTCTCTGATCTCTTTTATCTCTATGGGAAATTGAACACTGGCATCAAAATCTCTGTATTCTTTCCTTATTCTTAATCCGCTATTTGGAAGTTTTCCTAGACCACGCCAGTAAGAATCTATCACTTCAAAGACTTCGTATATCGTATCCTGCGCCAGTTTATTTCCGTTAAGTTTAACCGATCTAAGATATGTATTAACAACTTTGGGTCTATTTTCTCTGATCATCTCCAGTAAAGCTTTTATTCCAAGAAGTATATCTATGATATCAAAACCCGCTATCGCTATAGGAATCTTATACTCCTCTGGGAGAAAACTCCATGCATCAGAACCTATAACAGTGCTCACATGACCAGGACCCAAAATACCATCTAATTTTACCTCTCCCAACTCTAAGATAGACCTCATAGCAGGAGGGGTAAGTTTATGCATAGAGTAGACAAAGAAATTATCTATTCCTCTTTTTCTAGCTTCAATGATAGCACCTGCAACAGTAGGAGCAGTAGTTTCAAATCCTACACCCAAAAAGATAACGTTTTTATCAGGGTTTTCTTCTGCTATTTCCAGAGCGGAGATACAGCTATAAACAACCCTCACATCTCGCCCTTCCGCCTTTATATCCTGTAGACTCTTATAACTTCCCGGGACTCTGACCATATCACCAAATGTCGTTATTATAGTATTCGGCATTTCTGCCAGAGTAAGAGAGTAATCTATGTCTCTATTGTCAGTCACACATACAGGGCATCCTGGACCTGAAAGCATCCTAACATTACTGGGTAGGAGTTCTCTTATACCAAACCTAAAGATAGAATGTGTATGGGTCCCGCAGAACTCCATAATGGTAACACTTCCCAGATGAGAGGAAATCTCCTCTATCTCAGAAAGTATCCTTCTTGCTAGCTGAGTATTGTTATAATCCAGTTTCATCTATTCTTTATCTTCTCTAAATTTATATATTGTTCTTTTATCTTACGTGCCAAAGGAGACTCTGGAGAGATCTTGCATATATCTTTTAAGACACCATCCAAGCCCTCTTTCTTTATCTTCTCCTGCAATTCCAATGCACTCTTGTCCTCTTTATAGTCAAATAATAAGGCTCCAGCTATACCAGTAGCCAGATTTTCAAAGGGGAGGCTATTCTCCTCACACTCCAATGCGGGTCTAACAAGTCTATCCTCAGGTCCAAGCTTTCTTATCGGGTCCCTGGCTACTCTAAATACAGTATCACCAAGGTTTTTATTGGAGAATCTCTTTAAGAGGATATCTAAGTACCCATCAATGTAGAGTAAGTCCAAACCTAATTTGACCAGTAGATTCCTTGCCTCCTGTAGGGCACCAACAAGTACACCTCTTATCCAATCATCCTGTATTGCATCAGCTACGTTTACATAACCCTTAAGATATCCAAGATATCCAAGAATAGCGTGACCCATATTCACGGTATAGATCTTCCTCTTCCAGAAGAGATCAAAATTATCAACAAACTCCAAACCTTTAATATTGATAAGGGGACCAACAAACTTATCCTTCTCTATCAGAAACTCGTCATAATCCTCAACATTTACCGTAAGGCTCCCCCTTTCAGAGGGAGGGACTATACGACCTATCTCCACATTAGGAAAACCAATTAATTCTGGTATAGGGGAAAGATAATTGGAGATTTCTTCTTTCAGCCTCTCTGTCGAACGATAAAAATTCTCACAGGCAATGACATTAGTCGGTACTGGTCTATGTATCCTTAAGCCTTCTGCTATTATAGGAGCAAGAGAAAGATAGACATTTGGTCCCACAGCCGTGGAGATAATATCTGCCTGCGATATGTACTCTATGAGTTTATCTCTATCTCTATCTATGTGATATATCTCAAAGTCTTCGACCCTTTCCTCTCTTATAGTCTCACCTATAAGTCTAACTGTATAATATCCCTTCTCCTTAAGAAGAGAGATAATTTGATCATCAATATCTGCAAAAATGACCTTATAACCTGCCTTAGAGAATATATGACCTATATGTCCCCTACCAACATTTCCAGCTCCAAACTGGACCACTATACCCATTTAGCCTTCTAGATACTCCTTAAGTTTCTTGGCTCTGCTGGGATGTCTGAGTTTTCTTAGAGCCTTCGCCTCTATCTGTCTTATCCTTTCTCTGGTGACATTGAACATCTTTCCAACTTCTTCCAATGTATGAGGTCTTTCTCCACCAAGACCAAACCTCAGCACTATTATCTCTCTTTCTCTGGGCGAAAGCCCCTCCAATATCTCCTGGATATCCTCAGACAGTAAGTGCTGAGACGCGGTATCAGCAGGGGCTACGGTAGAGGTATCTTCAATAAGGTCTCCTAATCTACTATCCTCTTCTTCTCCTACTGGGGTCTCCAGAGAGATCGGTTCTTGAGCTGTTCTTATTATCTCTTCAATCTTATCTGGTGGAACCCCCATCCTCTCCGCTATCTCTTCGATGGTAGGCTCTCTTCCCAATTCCTGCAGAAGTTGACGGGAGTGTTTAACCAGCTTATTTATCGTCTCTATCATATGAACAGGGATACGGATCGTCCTAGCCTGATCTGCTATAGCTCTAGTTATAGCCTGCCTTATCCACCAGGTAGCGTATGTGCTGAATTTATACCCCTTTCTATAGTCAAACTTCTCTACTGCTCTCATTAAACCCAGATTCCCTTCCTGTATAAGGTCTAAAAAGGAAAGTCCTCTTCCTATATACTTTTTGGCTATACTAACTACAAGTCTTAGATTGGCGTTTATAAGTTTCTCTCTGGCAGATTGGTCGTTATTCTCTCTGACCCTTTTAGCAAGTTCAACCTCTTCTTCCGGTGTGAGTAGAGGTATCTTCCCTATCTCTCTAAGATAGAGTCTTACCGCATCATCTAAAGGTACAACTTCTTCTGTCTCTATCTCCTCCTCTAACTTCTCTGCTTCTGAAGGTAACTTTTTTAGCTCCTCCTCTTCTTCTATCTCTATACCAAGGTTTAATAGAAGCTTATAGAGATAATCCAGGTGATCAATATCCAGCTCTTCCCCAGGGACAGCTTTCAATATATCATCATGGGTCACAAATCCCTGGGTCCTTCCCTTATCAACAAGGTGCTCTATATCAGGATTAAACTCATCATCCATCAATTCTTCCTGCTCTCTAATCCTTTCATCCATTTACAGACATTCTCCTTTCCCCTATACTAAATATCTCTTTAGTTAACTCCTGAATCTTAGAGGCGAGCTCTTTCGTTCTCTCAACATCTCCACTTTTCTCTGCTAATTCTAACTCTTTTATAAGTTCCTCCTTCTTCTTCTGCAATATTATACCATTTAATCTGTTTATAGTTTCGTAAAGGGTATTTTCAGATAACTCTATCTGCTCAGATATGTTTATCTGAGCGATTATGCTTGAGAGTCTGTCATCTTCCGTCTCAAATCCACCACTATCAAAATCCCACTGTAATAGACGCTCGTATATCTCTCTGTATTCCTTTACAGTAAATATATCGGGTTGGAGTAATTGCCTTATTATATTGAGGAACTTTACATCATTAAGGGCAAAGAATAGAAGCTGTCTCTCCAATCTCTCCCTTAATGCATCTATATCTTCCCTCTGCATCCAGCTCAATGCAGAGATAGATGTAACTTCAAACTCCTTCTTTCTTGATATATAGAAGACATCAAACTCTCTATACAGAATCTCCGGAGGTATCTTACCAAGAGTGGCTATTTTATCAAGATATGCCCTCTGAACGGAAATCCTGGGTTCAGCTCTCAACAACGGAAAGAACTCCTGGAAAAACTGAACCCTCCCTTCTAACGTCGATATGTCATATCTGTTTATTAGTAGGTCTAACATATAGTCAAGAAAAGGCTTAGCCCTATTTATAATATCCAGAAATACTATGGGACCCTGATTACGCACGAATTCATCCGGGTCTTTAAAGACAGACCAACGTGCAATCCTTACACTACAACCAACCTCCCTCAATACATTGGCCCCTCTAATTACAGCCAGATCACCAGCAGTATCGGTATCAAAGGCAATCACTATGTCCTTTGCTATCCTCTTTAGAGCCAGACCCTGTTCCCTGGTAAAGGCAGTGCCCATAGAAGCTACAACATTCTTTATCCCAGCCTGGTAGAGAGATATACAATCCATATACCCTTCAACTATTATCGCCTGATCCTTCTTCATTATCTCATCTCTGGTCTGGTATAAACCATAGAGGATCTGCCCCTTTCTAAAGATGGGAGTCTCCGGTGTATTTATATATTTAGGTAAGGAGTCATCCAATACCCTACCACCAAAGCCTAAGGTGTGTCCTGTAATATCGATAATAGGAAATATTATCCTGTCCCTAAATCTATCATAGGTCTTACCAGTCTCTTTATCGTTTATAATAAGTCCTAAGATCTCCTGTGTCTCTAAGCTTATACCCTTTCTCTCCAGAAACTTCTGTAGCGCATTCCAACTAGCTATTGCATAGCCAAGTCTAAAGGTATCGATAGTTTCTTTCTTTATTCCCCTCCTAGCAAGATATTCCCTAGGGGTCTTACCATATTGTGTCTCCATCAGTATATAATAGAAGTACCTGGTAACCAGATCATTCACCTTATAGAATTCTCTGATACCTCCGTTACTCTCTTCACCGGTTTCGTCTATCTCTATCCCAACACGTCTACCAAGCTGAACAAGAGCCTCTCTATAGGAGAGGTGCTCAATCTTCATCAAAAACTTTATCACGTCTCCCCCTTCTTTACACCCGAAACAGTAGAATAGCTGTTTCTCCGGGCTTACAGTAAAAGAGGGGTTATGATCGTTATGGAATGGACAGAGTCCTATATAATTCTTCCCAGATCTTGTCAGTTTGACATAAGAGGAGATAAGATCTACTATATCAATCTTTTCTTTTATTCTCTGAGAGATACTCATATTAATATTATAGCACGGTTTAAATTACCTCTTCGATATAATTCCAGGTCTGGGAGAATTTCTTATGATAACCTCTATAGTGTTTCCATCTCTAGCCACTTTAGAGTCTACGTAACCCATCCCTATTCCGGTATCAAACAGAGGAGAATAGTTTCCCGAGGTAACTCTACCTGCTTTAACCCCATGGTATCTAATCTCATCACCCTTCCTTGGAATTACCTTCTCTTTTAATTTAAACCACACCAGTCTCTCCTTAGCACCATCCCTAATAATGTTTCTAAGGACTTCTGAGCCTATAAAATTTCTCCCATTCAATTTTACAAATCTCTCAAGTCCAGCAGTAATAGGATCTACATCTTCACTCAGCTCATCCCCATAGAGGCAGTACCCTGCCTCAAGCCTGAGTATATCTCTAGCCCCCAGACCACATGGTATACCACCTAGAGATAGAGCTCCTTCCCATAGAGAAAGAATAGATCTAGAAGGAGCAAATATCTCAAAACCGTCCTCTCCGGTATATCCGGTCCTGGAGATAATGACATCATCCAACAATATCAGATGAAATCTCTTTAAGTTACTAAGATCAATATTAAATAGTCTCTCAACCAGATCTTCAGATTCTGGTCCCTGTATGGCAATAGATGCTAATTCTTCTGTAACATCTATAATAACTTCTCCCTTACTGTGTAGCCTTAACCACTCCCATACCTTACTATGGTTACATGCATTGGCTATAAGTAAAAACTGAGAATCGTCAAGTCTCATAAGAACCGTATCATCTATTACCCCGCCTCGCTCATTACAGATGATGGTATACTGAGACTTTCCAGATTCAAGCCTTTTTGGGTCATTGGTAAAGATCCTATCAAGTAGCTCTAAAGAGGTAGTTTTTATAAGGAATCTAGCCATATGGGAGACATCAAATATACCAGCCTTAGATCTGGTAGATCTAGCCTCTTCCACTATGCTGGTGTAGTAGAGTGGCATCTGCCAGTTAAAAAAATCTACAAACTTTGAACCCAAAGCCCTATGGGATTCATAAAGAGGGGTATGCTTCATAATCTATAAACCTCCTGATACCAACTCTTTTAACTGAAGTATAATAAACGCAAACCTTTCTCCCAGAGACCCCCTTTCTCTAAGTACCTTGTACTGGTCACCATCAGAGAGTACTGCAACTGTTCCATCTCTATCAGTTCTATATATTCTTATATTATTCTTTTTTAAAAGTTCCATCACTTCTCTATGTGGATGACCGTAGGGATTATCCTTTCCCACCGATATGACAGCAGACTCTGGCTTTACAACATCTATAAGTCTCTGATCGGTTCCTGTGTTAGAGCCATGATGAGATATCTTAACCACTCTACTCTTTAACTTCTCCCGATTAGTCTTAATAAGAAACGACTGTTCTTCTAACTCGGCATCTCCCAGAAATAACATAGTAAAATCTTTATACGATAATCTGCTCACAACAGACCCGTTATTGATACTGGTAACCTTATCCGGTATAGGAAAGATGTATAGTTCTGCAGAATGGATGTGAATAGTCTGTCCATTAGGAGCTATATATCTTATCTTTTTCTCCTCTATTAGATCAAGGAGTGTCCTATATATCTTTGATGTATGTGGGATACCTGGGTCTATATAGTATTCGGGATTATACCTCTTAATTACCTCAACCATACCTCCTATATGATCACTGTGTGGATGGGTAGCTATCACCAGATTGAGCCCCTTTACTCCAAAAGATCCCAGTTTATTAGCAGAGAGATTTTTATCTGGACCGGCATCTATCAAGATGTTCCTGTTGAAGGCTTTTATCAGAATGCTATCGCCCTGCCCTACATCAAGGATAAAGACCCTTATATCAGCATTGAACAAAAGGGCTCTACCAAAGAATAAATCCCTTACATTATTATCAGATAATCCTAAGCCTATTAAAAAGACAAATAGTACAGTAATAATTGCTACGGTGTTTCTAATCCTTCTCACAACCAGATATCCCCTTTATCTTCTTTCTTTCTAAGTCTATCAAGTTTATCCTTTACATCCTTTTTAAGTCTCTCTGTCTCTTCACTATCGACTTCCAGTTCAACAAAGACAGCATCTCCCTCTTTTGCCTCCATTGGTAGAAGAAACCTGGGGATAACAATGGTTATATCGTTTACCAGTACCACCATATCTCCTTCGAATCTATCTATAACAAGTCTTATCTTTTTAGTGGGCAAGGACCTTCCTCCGGACAGGGGCCACTAAAACAGAAAGGACCAGCCTTCTCAAATATAACAGGGGCAACTTTCTTGACCTCTTTAAGCATAAGGTTAGCCATTATCCGTATCTCCCACTGTGCCCTGAGACAGCATCTAAGATTAAAGAAGTGTAACAGCTCTCTGGCATTCATAGTAACGATGATCTTGGTGGTGATTCCCTGAGGTAAGACATACCTTGCATCCTCTTCTGGAATACCTAACTCGATAAGTCTATTGTATGTCGTCTTGGCAAGTTCGTTTACGCTTAATAAAAGTTCTAATGCAGACTCATTCTTCTTAATTGATGGGGGAATAACAAAATCAGTATTTGACATTTTGACATATCTCTGACTCTGCTGTGAATAGCTTGCTATCCTGTGTCTGACTAACTGATGTGATGTAACTCTGGATATACCCTCTATACCAAAAGTAAAACTGGCATGTTCAAATGGAGAGAGGTGTCCAGATCTCTTAAGTCTATCTAACAATTCTCTGATCTTTTCCTCGGTGAGCCTTTCAGATAGCTCAGAGATATTAATCCTGCTATAGCATAACCTTGCAGAAAGAGCAACCACTCTATCTGGTTCAGGTGTGTAGGATAAAAGTCTTACTTCCATAGAGGTATTATAACATAAAAAATGGTGGGCGGTAGTGGAGTTGAACCACTGGCCTCTTCGGTGTCAACGAAGCGTTCTCCCGCTGAACTAACCGCCCACTTTCTGGAGGGGACGCCCGGATTCGAACCGAGGAATAGCGGATTTGCAATCCGCCGCCTTAATCCGCTTGGCTACGTCCCCTCAACTATAAACTATACTAGCACAATATTCCTCAAAAAGCAATAGGATGCAGAAGGCACAGAAGCTAAGACATTCAGTTAAGGCAAATGTTTTAATCCTATGCCATAGTTAACCTTCCCTGTTTATCTTCTGGAAAGATGATCATAGCTAGAAGAATATTCGTATCAATTGCTACCTTTTGCATTATAGATCGTATTAAATATCTCTTCTCTAGCTTCTTCAACGTCTTTCGCTAGCTCTTCCTCTGTATAACCTCTCTTCTCTGCCTCTTCTTGTAGTCTCTGAGAGAATTCTCTGAAAACTAATATCTCTCCCTTTTCCATCTTCCAAGTCCCATCCTGGTCCTTCTTAAGTATTAAAATATCTCCAGGGTTTAGCTTCATCTCTTCTCTTATCCTTTTAGGTAGAACAAGTTACCCCTTACTGCTTAGCCTAACAATATATTTATCTTTAATGACTTTCACTTTCTCACCTCTTACAATTGGAATATCTTACTTTATATAGTATAAAAGCTTTTAAATAAAAATTCAACAAGGTGACGACTCTTAAAAAATAACCCTAATAGCACGTGTTCTCTTGACAGATATAGAAAAAGGGATAAAGTATAGATAAGTCCAGATTGAGAGCTGGGCTTCAAAGATAAAGTTTAATAGGACTATAAAAGGAGGAAGAATCAGATGAATAGTGTAAAGACTGCGATTATAGGATGCGGTGGTATTGCTAATGCCCACGTAAGAGGACTAAAGCTCCTCTGGGAAAATGGTATAAGGACATTTGAGATAATAGCTGTATGCGACATAGACGAAACAAGGGCTGAAAGGATGTCAGAAGGAATTTCTTCATTTCAGGGATATAAGCCTGCTATATACACAGATGTAGAAGAGATGCTTTCTCTAGAAGCACAGCTTCAGGCGGTAGATATATGTACAGTGCATAAAGAACATCACGATATAGCCATAAAATGTCTAGAGGCAAAGAAACATATCACTATAGAGAAACCCCTGGCTATTACCATCAGAACCGCTCATAAGATATTAGATTCTGCAGAGAAGAATGGATGTATACTTCAGGTGGCAGAAAACTATAGACGTGCCCCTTCAGAAAGGGCTATAAATTGGGCTATTAAAGAGGGTATGATAGGAAAATTAAGGATGCTCTATTGGGAAGATATATTTGAAAGATTATGGTACTGGGGCTGGAGAGACCATAAGGAGTTAGCCGGTGGAGGATGGACCCTTGATGGAGGGGTTCATTTTGCTGATCTTTTTAGATATCATATCGGAGAGGTCGAAGAACTCTATGCCATCTCCAAGACGTATAATCCTATCAGATTTAGAGATAAAGATCGTTTAACAGATCCTGTAGAGATAACCGTTGAAGATACTACAATGGCATTACTTAGATTTGAAAATGGTGTAATAGGTAATTGGGTCCTCACAAACTCCGCCCCCGGGAAAAAGATTAATCTTCGTGCCATTTATGGAGATAAAGGATGTATAGTATGGAATGATGGTGTATACATAGGAGATGAAAGAAAATCTATTGAGGATTTAGAAAAGGAATTTATTAATAACCTCTCTGTCGAGGAGAAGGAGAAATTATTCCCCAGTGGCATCACAGATACGATTGCCATAGAACTAAAAGAATTCTTTGATGCAGTACTGGGACTAGGAGAAATAGAAACAACAGG
>CAZZLK010000029.1:0-11295 GCA_964655195.1 uncultured bacterium | reverse complement strand
AAGAGGGACAAGTACGTATGATGGGATGAGTCTGGCATGGGCACTGGTGGAATATCTGGCAAATCATAAAGATAGACCCCGGACACTTTTTGCTACCCACTATCATGAGCTTACAACACTTGAAGAACAGTTAAGAGGTGTGAAGAATTATACTGTGGCTGTTGAAGAGAAAGAGGACTATGTTACCTTTCTCTATAAAGTAAAGAGAGGTTCTGCGGATAAAAGTTATGGGATATATGTAGCTAAGCTGGCGGGGATACCTCAGACCATCATCTCAAGAGCAGAGGAGATATTAAAGATGCTAGAAGGCTCAGAGGAAAAGAAGTCCCCTCCGAAGAGAAAGGTTATACAGCCGCCCCTCTTTGCCATAGTAGAGCACCCGATAATCGAAGAACTGAAGAATATAGACGTTGATATTCTGTCCCCCATTGATGCATTGCTCAAGATCTCAGAGTGGGTAAAGAGAATAAAGGAGGAGTCAGGTGGGAAAGGTAAGAAGGCTTCCACAAAACGTCATTCAGCATATAGCAGCGGGAGAGGTAGTTGAAAGACCTGCTTCAGTGGTGAAAGAACTTATAGAAAACTCTATAGATGCAGGCGCCAGACATATATATGTAAATATTGTTGCCGGAGGAAAGAAGAGGATAGAAGTCAGAGATGACGGATCAGGGATAGATCCAGAAGATGTCCCGATAATATTCGAGAGATATACCACTAGCAAGATAGAAGATGTTGACGACCTTTATAGCATATCTACTCTGGGTTTTAGAGGAGAGGCATTGTCAAGTATAGCCCTTGTCTCTAAGGTAACACTGGAAACGGGCACGGGGGAGAATGGAATAAAGTACATTATAGAGGGAGGGAAGGAGAAGAGCTCTGATCTGATTAGTCTTCCCAAAGGGACCAGAATAGTAGTAGAAAACCTCTTTTATAACACCCCTGCGAGGAGAAAATTCCTCAAAAGTGACGCCTATGAGAGGAATTTGGCGATAGATTGGGTGAGAAGGTATGCACTTATACATCCAGATATCTCATTTATTGTTGATGCTGATGGAGAAAATGTCTTTGTTACTCCGGGTAGTGGGGACTTGAGGGAGGTCTCAGAAGTAATCTTTGAAAAGCCAGTAGATCCAGTCTATCTGGAGGTCTCTAATCCTCCAATTTCTATGAGAGGACTTTTAGATAGAGGAAGGTTATATCCTGATAGAAAGAGGGAGGTCCTCTCGATAAATGGCAGGGTTATTAGGTCACATATCTTACAGAAGGTCGTAGAGGATGTTGTATCTAAGGTTATAGGGGATAAAGGATTTCCATTTATAATAATGGATTTAAGGCTTCCTTCAAACTATATAGATGTGAATATACATCCGGCAAAACTTGAGATAAAGATACTGGATGAGAGTAAGATTTATAGTGAAGTGTATAATGCCATATATGGTGCATTGATGGATAGAGAAGTCACCTATACTGAGGTAATGCCAAAAGCAACAGTTACACCTACAGTGAAGGACGAAGAAGAAGTGATATCTTATGAACAAAAAGCTTTGATTCCTGTAACTGAGGAAGAGAAGGAGGATATCTTTCCCCTTGAACCACTGGGACAGTACCTCAATACATTTATAGTATGTACCTCCAGTAAAGGCATATACCTGGTGGATCAGCATGTTGCTCATGAGAGGGTCCTCTTTGATTCGTTTGGTGAGATCAGGGGTCTACCGCAGTTTCTCTTGGAACCGAAGTATGTCGAAGTATATAATGTCCCATACGAACTTCTGGAACTCATAGTAAATAACCTGAACCAGATTGGTTTTGAGTGTGATGTTGGAGGACCGGATAGCATAGTTATAAGGGCGATTCCGTCTTTCTTAAAGAACGTAGATATAGATACCGCTTTAAATGATTATTTGGAGAGTAAGGATTTAGATATAAATAACCTCAAGAGAGAAATTGCCTGTAAGAGTGCGGTAAAGTTAGGTGACAGACTCTCTTTAGAGGAGATGAGGGAACTCTTAGAGAAGTTGTCTAAGGTTAAGAATTATAGGTTCTGTCCTCATGGTAGACCTATAATAATAGAGCTCATCGATCGTGATTCAGCCTTTAGAAAGTTTGGTAGGTAAGGAGGATTAATTATGAGTATAAAATATGCAGTGATAACTCCCCATCCTCCCCTTATTATACCAGATATAGGGGGGAGATATCTGGGAGAAGTAACTTCTACCGTTGAGTCGATGGTTACCCTTGGTAGAAAGATAAAGGAGATTTCTCCCGAGACTTTTATAGTCGTATCTCCACACTGTGAACTGTTTCTGAAATACTTTGGGGTTGTTACTCAGGAGAGGATAGAGGGTAATTTCAGGGAATTTGGGGCTCCCAGAGTAAGACTTGAATTCGAGATAGATACAACCTTGACGCAGAGGATTATAGATTCTGCCAGAGAGTCAGATCTTCCTGTTAGAGAGATATTGGATGTATATCTGGACCACGGGGCTATGGTTCCTCTTTATTATCTTACTAGAGATCTTGATTACAAACCCAGGTTAGTTCTGATTTCATTCTCTCTACTTCCACTAGAGAAGATATATTCCTTTGGTAAGCTCATAGACAGTGTGGCAGAAGAGAATGTTGTATTTGTAGCAAGTGGTGATATGTCTCATAGGTTGCTTCCAGGAGCTCCAAATGGATATGACCCTATGGGTAAGATTTTTGATCAGGCAGTGGTAGAGATTGTAAAAAGCGGTAATCTTAAAGGTCTTCTGGATTTGGATCCTGAATTAGTTGAGAGGGCAGGAGAATGTGGACTCAGGTCCTTGGTGATGCTTGCAGGTGTTATGGATGGGAAAAAGGTGAGGACTAGGGTTCTATCATATGAGGGCCCGTTTGGAGTGGGATATCTTGTCGGGGAGGTTGAGTCGATGGATTCAGATGATTTAGAGTCCTACATACTGAATCTTGCAAAAGAGGCTGTAGAGACATATGTAAAGGAAAAAAGAGTAATTACCCCTCAGAATATACCAGAAGAGTTGAAGAGAAGGGCTGGGGTATTTGTTACAATAAAGAAACACGGAGAATTGAGAGGATGTATAGGAACTATACAGGGGACCCAACCAAATATAGCGTATGAGATAGTACAGAATGCGATCAGTTCTGCCACACAGGACCCAAGGTTTCCTCCGGTAAGAGAAGAAGAACTTCCATATCTTGAGTATTCTGTTGATATACTGAATCCTCCAGAAAGGATAACTGACATATCACAGCTTGATCCAAAGGTATACGGGGTGATAGTAGAGAGGGGATGGCAGAGGGGATTACTCCTTCCAGACCTGGAGGGTGTCGATACCGTGGAGGAGCAGTTGAGAATAGCGTCGTTAAAGGCAGGATTGTCTCCTGATGAAGTTGAGAATATCTATAGATTTACAGTGACCAGATACGGGAAAAAATAATTTTAGAAAGGAGTAATATATGAGGTGGGCAAGTATTGTTTGGGGAATCATACTTATACTTCTTGGGCTTTCAATCATTGCTTCTAAGAGTGGATATCTATCTGCGGGTTTTTGGTTGAGGCTTGTAGATTTTTGGCCACTCATCTTTATTATAGCCGGACTTGGAATCATTTCTAAAAGTGTAAAGAACAGATTACCCTTTATCTTACTAATCATAGTGCTTATCATTGTTCCATTTATCGTTGCAATTGTTAATCCGGTTTCTTATTCTTCGAGAGAAGAGAGATTAGAGGATATGGTTGTTCCATTTGATCCTTCTATAGAAGAAGTTTGGCTTACTATAGAAGGTGGAGCAGGAAGTTTCAGAATCTCTGGAGGAAGTAACGATATAGCTTCTGGCAGATTCTTCTCTGACCATGCTAGACTCGTAAAAGATATATCAAAAACTGATAAGAAACTAAGTATAAGATATAAGACAGAGGGTATCTTTAGAAGGGACATAATAGTAGGTGGTACGAAGACAGAGATGGACCTACTTCTCAATGATAGTATACCCTATTTTATAACCTTGAATCTTGGTGCCTCCAGATTGGACCTGGATTTCTCCAGTGTTATAGTGAGAGAATTAAAGGTAGATACAGGTGCTAGTTCCTTAGATCTTAAGATTGGGGATAAGAGCTCTATGCAGTATATAACTATAAAAGCTGGAGCATCGGATATAGATATAAGGGTTCCGAAGGATTCTGGTATAAGGATAAGATTTGATGATGGATTGACATCTAAAGAGTTTCACGATTTGGAATTTGTACATAGGGATAAGATCTACGAGTCAAGGGATTATGATTCCAGAGATAAAAAGATAGAATTAAATATTTCCTCCGGGGTTTCAAGTATAGATATATATGGATATTAATTATCTAGAATTTGCGAAATATTAGAGTAGAAAACTGCATACTATAACTTCTTGGAGGATATTTCCCATAGATCCTACCATTGATAATATCCTGCATCTGTTTTTTCAGTTCTTTTTTGTTTTGGAGCCAGTTTAGAGGTATCTCAAATACCCATGCCCAGTCTGACGGATGTTCTGGAAGTCTAATCTCTTTGGACAGGATGATGAATCTGTATCTTAAGTGCCAGTTAGCAGGGTCAGTTAAAAAGTCTATAAAGTTTTTGCAGGCTAATTCGATGTTCCCTCGAAATATAGAGGAAATTCCTCTCAGGTTATCGACTCCATGATTTTCTGCTATCCAGATGCCTTGCACTAAAGCCTCTAGATTCATAAGCGTATAAGAGCTAGCTCTATCTTTTCTTATGAGTTCAAACGGCATTGAGCCATCTCTGGCTATTTGAACCCTTAATGCATATTTAAGGTCCCTCAAGCCTTCACAGAATATACCGGTATCCTCAAGGACTCTACCTGCACTGAGTAGGAATAGCGCCTTCCAGCTCAGATGATTATTCGGTATAAACGGCTCATACCTACGTATATACTCTACAAATGGTCTGAGCCAATCTCTGAATCTCTTCTGGTCCTCTTTTGAGATAGCTGATAAGCCCTGAAGTATATCGAAAGCCATTATGATTTTAGGAAAGTGATAGGAGATTACAATAGGCGTATCGCCTTTCTTTTCTCCGGTAAATATATTCCAGAAATCTCCACCATCTACAGGCCTTGTACAGTTTTCTATCCAGGCAAGCAGAAACTCAATACTCTTATCTGCGTAGATCTTATTATTCGAAAAGGCATAGGCAAGAGCCAGTGTATATGCTGAAAGGGCATCTGTTCCAATCTGCCTTGAATACATCCGCTGTATATGCTGTTTCTTAGAATAGAAGAGTGGAATTCTTACCTCCCCTTTAATAGGGTTTGGTTCTGTGTAGAGTAACGCATTCGCCTCTTCTATAAGTTCATTGTAGGCAGAAATAGCTATTTGATTATGTCTTGATATGGCCAGTTTTATCTCCTCTATACGCCTTCTGGTTAGTAATAGATTAGGCCCAGGAGACTTGATAAGGGTCGAGATGGTAGAGGTTGGAATCCAGCTATTGGCTCTTGAAGGGATGTGAGAGAATAATAGGATTATCAGGAAAAAGATACCAGCCTTTCGAGGAGATATCTTTCCCTTTATCCTATTAATAGTAAAATCTATTGAGAAACTCTTCCTTTCTTTACTCATTCTGTAGCTCTCATAACTATTATAGCTGATTTTTGACTTTTTGCTTTTGTTTCTGCCCCATAAGATGAGTTTTCTGGTGTATAATCTACATATCAGGATTCTTTTTTTACAGGAGGCCCAGATTATGGAGATGGTAGAATTATGATACTATATAAGACCTTTTGTCCTAATTGTGGAGGTGTTGTCTCTTCAGAAAGGTTGTCGAGAGGACTTCTATGTGAAAAGTGTTTCCCCTATGATACTGAAGACGTTTGTTCCTTATTAAAAGAAGGAGAGTTTGTAAGAGTTTGCCAGTTATGGGAAAATATCAGAAGATTCGAAGACCTTTTCAAAGAAAAGGTAGGAGCTTCTCCTTGGTCCATACAGAGGACTTGGACTGCCCGCTACTTTAATGGCAGGTCTTTCTCTCTTATTGCTCCAACTGGTATAGGTAAAACAACTTTTGGTCTTATACTAAGTATGTTTATCGCTAGTAGAGGAGAGAAGGTCTATCTTTTATTTCCTACAGAACTTCTCTGCCTGCAGGCTTATGAAAGATTCAAAGAGTATAATTTCACAGATGGCTTATTGCTCTATCGTTCTAGATCCTCAGATAGAGAAGAGATAAAAGAGAAAATTTCTAAAGGTAATTTCAATATACTTATTACTACAACTATGTTCCTCTACAAGAATGTAGACATAATACCCAAGGGTATCTTTTCTCTCATCTTTGTAGACGATGTAGATAGTATATTGAAGACAGCAAGGAATATAGATAAACTCTTCTTACTCCTTGGTTTAACAGAGAGAGATATTTCTTTTGCCTTGAGGTATATAAATGAGAAGAGGCTAAAAATTGATAACAATAAGGATGTCTCAGCTGAAACATCCTCAATGGCGGAAGGAATAAAAGAAATATCAAAGAAAGTAAAAGGTTCTCTTATAGTTTCTTCTGCTACTTCTCGCCCTAGGTCATCACGAATTCTTCTGTTGAGGGAGATTTTAGGATTTGAAGTAGGGCATCCCAGGATTTCTATCAGAAATATAGAAGAGTTTTATGAGTTTCCATCTAATGGAATATTTGAAGAGAGTATCAATAAGATAAAATATTTTGGTGCAGGGGGATTGGTTTTTCTGTCAGAGGTCTACAGTAAAGACTTGGAGAATTATGTTCAACTTTTAAGAGACTCAGGTATAACGGCTGACCTGGCAAATGCCAAGAGTATAGAGGATTTTAAGAATAGAAAATTACAAGTACTCATAGGGCTGGCAAGTTATAATAGCCCACTAGCAAGGGGATTAGACCTCCCTGAAGTTGTCCGTTATGCTCTCTTTATAGGAATACCAAGGTTCGAAATAACCCTGAGATATAAAGAAAATCCATCTGCTCTCTGTACTTTATTGGGGAACCTTTTGCCCTGGATGATAAAAAGGAATCTCTGGGATAAGACAGTGTTGAGAAGATTATCGCAGGATTTATCAAAATTACGGAGTTTTAAAGTTCCATCTTACAATGATCTACCGGAAGACCTCAGGCAGACGGCTCTAAGTATAAGAGACTTGATAGAATCTCTACTTAATAATGATGAAGTCTTATCCTTGATAGAGAACTCAGATGAAATAGCTATTAAACTAAGAAAAATGGGACAGGAGATTGAGCCTATAGCCGTCATACCGGACATAAGTGGTTATATCCAGGCTTCAGGAAGGACCTCTAGACTGTATATGGATAGACTTACAAAGGGATTGAGTTATATCCTTGTGGATGATTGTAAGGCTCTTAATGCCTTAAAAAGGAAACTTAGCTGGTATTCAGAAGATATAGAGTTAAGGGAAGCTAGAGGGATCGATTTAGAAAGAATACTTCGTCAGATAGATGAGGATAGAAAAAGACAGATAGGTAATATTGATTTGAAGGAAAAGATAAAGACTGATTTGGTGATTGTAGAGTCGCCTAACAAAGCACGTACAATTTCTCAATTCTTTGGCAAACCCTCTAGAAGAAAGCTTAGAGGAATAGATGTATATGAAATACCTCTCCAGGATCGTTATCTTGCAATTGTAGCTTCGAAAGGGCACCTTGTGGACCTGAATAAGGAAGAAGGAATCTATGGGGTTATCCCTCAGGATGGTAATTTTATTCCACTATTTGAGGTGATCGATTCCTCTAGAGAAGATATTATAAGAGCTATAAGAGAAATAAGTTTAGAGGTTGATGAGGTATTCATAGCTACAGATCCGGATACCGAAGGTGAAAAGATAGCATATGATATATATCAAGCCTTACGACCTTACCAGAAAAATATAAAGAGGACAGAGTTCCATGAAGTTACAAAAAGAGCTTTCTTAGAAGCTCTGGAAAATTCCAGAGAGATAAATCTGAATCTTGTAAAGGCTCAACTTCTCCGAAGAATAGCAGATAGATGGATAGGTTTTGAGGTATCACTCTATGTTCAGAGAAAATTAAGCAGGTCAAATCTAAGTGCAGGGAGAGTACAGACTCCAGTTTTAGAATGGATAGTAAAGAGATCGAGAGAAGCCAGGAAAAAGTTATATATAGTAAAAGCAGAGATTGATGGGTTATCGGTGGATTTTGACTTCCAGAATAAGAAAGAGGCTGAGGAGTTTTATTTTGGACTTAAAGAGATAGAATTAGAAGAGATCTCCAGATGGCAGGAAGATTTATCTGTAAGACCATTTAACACTCCAGCGCTTTTGAAAGAGGCTTCAATCACTTTAAGGTTTTCTCCTCAGAAAACTATGGAATTGGCGCAAGACCTGTTCGAAGCTGGTCTTATAACTTATCACAGGACAGATAGTATAAGAGTTTCTCAGGTAGGTGTTAATGTTGCTACTTCTTACATAAAAGAAAACTTTGGAGATAAGTTTATCTATGTGAGGACATACAGCGAAACTGGTGGGGCGCATGAATGTATAAGACCTACCAGACCTATAGATGCAGAGGAACTCTTTAACGAGAGTTTTCTAAACTTAGAGAGGTTAAGCAAAGATCATATAAAGCTTTATGATCTTATCTTTAAACATTTTATTGCTTCTCAGATGCGATCTGTAAGAGTAGAAAAGAGAAAGATTAAGATTAAGGCACTATCAAAGGAGAAAGAGGAGGAATTTATAACTGATATTATAGAGGATGGATATAATCTCATTATTCCTATCCATATCCGTCATTTAGATCTGGACAGGAAGATTTTAACTGTTACAGAAAAGAAGGTATTGCAGAGACCAGTGGTTAACTACTTTACCTACGCAAGTTTAATAGAAGAGATGAGAAGTAAAGGGATAGGAAGGCCTTCTACTTATGCCATAACTGTACAGAAACTTTTTGATAGAGGTTACATAACCGAGAAATACGGCAATCTTCTTTCGACCCCATTGGGGATAAAAGTTTACAATACTATAAGAGATAACCAGAATTTTTATAACCTTGTTAACGAGGATTATACTAGAGAATTAGAGGAGCAGATGGATAAGGTAGAAAATGATGGGGAACTTTATACAGGGTATTTACAGGTACTTTATGATAGAATAATTCGCAACTTATACAGGGTTTCACCCAGAAAGAGTACAAGAGAAATTCGTATAAAGCCTGAACAACTTAATGTGCTGGTAGAATGATATATGATTATTGAATATTATTTTATAACTTGACTTTTGAACGACAAAATATTAGACTTTATTATAGAAAAATTTAATAAAAAGGAGGTTGATAGAGTTGAGTAAATTTTTAAAGTGTTTCCTGGTAGTTTTGGTGGCTATCTCGTTATTAACAAGTCTGGTTTCTGTCTCACTTTCTCAGCAGAGAATTCCCCCAGGCCAGTATGCTACTCTGGCTGAATACCAGAAGATTTCTGGTAAAAAGATAACTAAATTTAATGAGGCGCCACAGTTAGCAGAACTGGTAAAACAGGGGAAACTACCTCCAGTAGAGAAGAGACTTCCAGATGAACCTGCGGTGGTGGAACCGATAGAGGAGATAGGACAATATGGTGGAACTCTCCAGGGTCCTCATCTTGGAAGATCCCCGCAATATACAAGAATAACCTATGAACCACTTGTCAGATGGAATTTAGATACAAATAAGGTCATCCCTAACGTAGCTAAAAGTTGGAAGATAAGTAATGGCGGAAAGGTAATAACATTCTATCTTAGAAAGGGAATGAAGTGGTCAGATGGGCAACCATTTACTGCAGACGATGTTCTATTCTGGTACGAAGATATAATCCTAAACAAAGATATTACACCAGTATTTCCTTCTTGGCTACTTGCTGGCGGAAAGCCAGGAAGAGTGGAAAAGATAGATACCTATACTGTAAGATTTGTCTTTGATGTCCCGTATACGTTCCTTCTTCAGAGAATAGCGAGTGGTCAGGATTGTTATGCCCCAAAACATTATCTTAAGAAGTTCCATCCAAAATATACATCTATAGATGAAATTATAAAGCAGGCAAAAGAGGAAGGTTTTGATGCCTGGTATAAGCTATTCAACGCAAAGGCAACGAGATGGCAGAATAAAGATCTCCCGGTAGTAACTGCGTGGAAAGTTGTAACACCTCTGAGTGACCCTGTTTTTACCGCTGAGAGGAATCCTTACTATTGGAAGATTGATCCGGCTGGAAATCAGCTTCCCTATATAGATAAAGTTGTCTGGACTCTTGTTCCAAATAGAGAAGTAAGAATAATGAAATACATAAATGGGGAAGCAAGCATAGGCTACTATGATACATTTGAGTCCGACTATACCGTTGTTATGGAGAATCAGCAGAAGGGTGGATATAGGGTCTTAAAGTGGATACCAGCCCTTACCAATGTTGGCACGCTGTTCATTAATCAAAATGTGAAGGACCCCGTATTAAAGAAACTATTTAGAAATGTCCAATTCAGAAGGGCTATATCTATAGCTATTAACAGGGAAGAAATTGCTCAGCTTATATATTCTGGAAATGCCACACCAAGGCAGGTCTCAGTATTTAAAGGTTCTCCGTACTACGAAGAGAGATTTGAAAAGTCTTATACAGAGTACGATCCAAAGAGGGCTAATCAGATACTGGATCAGCTAGGACTTAATAAGAGAGATAAGGATGGTTACAGGATAGGACCTGATGGGAAGACCCTAGAGATATTGATAGAGGTCCTTCCAGGTATAGGACCAGAGCCAGATATAGCGGAGATGATAAAAGGATACTTGAAGAACGTTGGATTAAAAGTAAGTATTAAGACTCAGGAGACATCTCTCTGGGTTACAAGGGCTAGGGCTGGTGAACACCAGATTGGACTCTATGCAGCAGCCGGCGCTTACTATCCACTTATAGATAATGTCTGGTTCTTCCCTGTCTCTGACTACTGTTATTGGGCTCCACTCTATGGTATATGGTATTCTTCTGGAGGAAAATCTGGAGAAGAACCTCCGGCAGAGATAAAGCAGTTACTGAATCTGTACGACCAGGCGATACTGGCTGTTGGAGAAAAGGAGAGAGCATTACTGGTAAAGAGAGCCCTAGATATATACTCTAAGAATCTCTGGACTATCGGTATAGTAGGTCCAAATACAAGGCTTGTTATAGTTAAAAATGAGCTGAGGAATGTCCCTGAAGTTACTGTCCATGAAAATGTAAACTCCTGTCCTGGTCATACTAACCCAGAACAGTGGTTCTTTAAGAAATAGGTTAAAACTTGTG
>CAZZLK010000028.1:0-13940 GCA_964655195.1 uncultured bacterium | reverse complement strand
CGTCCCAACCCAGGTAATTGGAGAATGCCTCATACAGGACTCTTGCAGTCTTTGATCTGCTCATAGCAACATGATGTTCAAATCCCCTCTGACATATTAATTTCAGTAATGTTTGTAGATTCTCTACATATACAACTCCATGTCCTCCAAATGTATTTAGAGGATCATCGGTAAATTCTCCTTCACCTATATAAGCCTGTATAACCCCTACAGTATCATTTGTAGAGACCCTGGCAAAGGTCATAGGACCGCTTGGTATCCTTCCTGCACAGGAACCGTAAGCATTCTCTTTTCCTACCGTTCCGGATATAATATCCTGGAATGTTATCTTGGGGTCTTTTAGGAAGGATTTTGGATAGTTACTGCAGTGGAATACCACAGCCTTATCTGGATCATCACCGTAGTTATTGTTCCAGTCAACTATAGCACTTGGAGTTCCAGATGCAAGCTGAAGGGCATACATTGCTACTACTCCGGTAACATCTGTCTCGCAGGCACTTGGCATTAGGGATTCACTCATCATACTCATAACTGCACAGGGGACAATCCCATAGATATTCTCTATCGCACTCCAGCACTGAATAGCGCTGGCAATAAGCCTGTTCTCCTTCATCCAATTCTCTACCACTACGCTGAACTTTGCCATCTTGACCAGGGCGTTTTCAGGCACACCACTTGTATCCATATAAGTCTTCAACCTCTCGACCTTTTCCTTGACAGCATTATCAGTATCTGAAAGCTTAGATATGCCCGCTAGGACCTCAGATAGATCTAGTGTTTCTACCGAAATACCATAAGTCTCCAGTAATTTTTCGCTGAATCTAACCGTATTGAACGCAGATGGTCTGGCTCCTATAAGACCTATCCTTGCCCCCCTCAATCCATTCACCACTTTACATACGCCCATAAACCAATTAAGGTCCTCTCTGAAGCTCTTACTCTCAGGGGCAACAGTATGGAGTCTTGTTAAAGAGAACGGTATAGAATACTGTACGAGGTTGTTGCATACAGAGAGTTTACCGCAGAAGCTATCCCTTCTATGTGCCAGGTCCATCTTGTCCAGGTCATCTGGAAAGGCGTGTATGAGTACAGGTACATCCAGTCCGGAAAATCTCAACGTATTCGCAACAGCCTTTTCGTCTCCGAAATTTGGAAGGGTAACGATGATACCCTCTATCTTCTCTCTGTTTGCCTTGAAAAGTTCTGCACAGGCTATCGAGTGATCCAATGTCTCTACTGCACCAAATTTTCCCTCATTTGAGCTCAGGGTGATAACATTTATACCTTCCTCTTCCAGAACTTTTAGAATCCTCTCTCTCCCCTCTTTTACAAGTTCTGCAGGGAAGAATCCTCTACTACCGACTATCAACCCTAATGTTCCTTTCATATAATAAACACCTCCAATCAGATCTCTTCTAGTGGCTTTACATTTCCAAAGCGAATCTCAGGTCCCTTTACCGGAGCCGCCCATTTGACCGCATTATAAATGACCCTCTGGACCTCCGGCTGACAGTATATGGGAAAGGTCTCATGCCCGGGTCTAAAATAGAAGATCTTACCCTTTCCTCTGTAGAAACAGCAGCCACTCCTGAATACCTCCCCACCCTTAAACCAGCTTATAAATACAAGCTCGTCTGGCTTGGGTATATCAAAGCGTTCTCCGTACATCTCTGTGTGGGGTATCTCAAAGTATTCCCCCAGACCCTCAGCGATGGGATGTCCAGGTTCCACAACCCATATCCTTTCCTTTTCTCCTGCCTCCCGCCACTTTAACATACAGCTTGTTCCCATAAGCTTTCTGAAGATTTTGGATAGATGTCCAGAGTGCAGGACGATAAGTCCCATTCCACTCAGAACTTTACCGTATACCCTCTCGACAACCTCATCCTTCACCTCATTGTGTGCCATATGTCCCCACCATATCAGCACATCGGTACTATCAAGTACCTCCTGCGTAAGACCATGTTCAGGTTCGTCGAGAGTAGCGGTCCTCACCTGTATCTCAGGATATCTTTTTAGAAAATCTGCAATAACGTTATGGATTCCATCCGGATATACCTTTGCTACCTCCTCGTGAATCTTCTCATGACGGAATTCATTCCACACAGTTACTCTAATATTTCCCACCTTTGACCTCCTTCTTCCTTTAGAGACTTTTATTGAATTATACTACATATCTAGCCAAGAGTGAATAGTTTTTAACTACTCTTCTATTTCTATGGTATAATTTACTAAGGGGTATACTATGAGTAAAGAGTTTAGATTGGTTTCTAGTTTTAAGCCTACTGGTGATCAGCCACAGGCTATAGAAAAACTTGTAGAAGGACTCCAAAAGGGTTACAGGTTTCAGACTCTCCTGGGAGTAACTGGAAGTGGTAAGACATTTACGATGGCTAACATCATAGAGAGAGTCCAGAGACCAACCCTTGTTATTGCCCATAATAAGACCTTGGCAGCTCAGCTTTACAGTGAGTTTAAGACATTCTTCCCATACAACGCAGTTGAGTACTTTATAAGCTACTATGATTACTATCAGCCGGAAGCATATATACCAACCACCGATACCTATATAGAAAAAGATGCATCTATAAATGATGAGATCGACAGGATGAGACATTCAGCAACACAGGCACTTATGGAACGCAGGGATGTCATAATAGTGGCTAGTGTCTCCTGCATCTATGGTCTGGGTTCACCTGAGGATTATCAGGAGATCACTGCACAGATAAGGGTAGGAGATACCATAGACAGAGAGGCTTTGCTTGAAAAGCTTGTAGACCTGCAGTATGAGAGAAACGATACAGAACTTGACAGAGGTAACTTCAGGGTAAGAGGGGATATTATTGAGATATTCCCATCCTCTGAGGAGATTATCTACAGGATAGATTGTTTCGGTGATACGGTAGATAGGATTATAGAGTTTGACCCTGTAACTGGAGAGATATTGGGTACTCTGAAGTCTATAGTTATTTATCCAGCCAAGCATTTTGTAACAACGAGAAGCAAGCTCCTCAGAGCGGTGGAGAGTATAAAGGCTGAACTTGAGGAGAGGTTAAAAGAGTTTAGATCACAGGGGAAGCTGTTAGAGGCTCAGAGACTTGAATCCAGAACACTCTATGATATAGAGATGCTATTAGAGATCGGGTACTGTCCGGGGATAGAGAACTACTCAAGGCATCTCAGTGGACGTAAACCAGGAGAAAGACCTTACACATTGATAGATTACTTCCCTAAAGACTTTCTGTTGTTTATCGATGAGTCACACGTAACAATACCACAGCTAAGAGGGATGTATGAAGGTGACAGATCCAGAAAAGAGACTCTCGTAGAATACGGCTTCCGACTACCATCTGCATTAGACAACAGACCACTCAAGTTTGACGAGTTCATAAATATTGTTGGTCAGACAATTTTTGTCTCTGCCACTCCAGGTCCATATGAATTGGAGGTCTCCAGTCAAGTGGTAGAACAGCTTATAAGACCTACTGGAGTTCCCGATCCTGAGATACAGATAAGGCCAACCGAAGGACAGGTAGAGGACCTTATAAAGGAGATAAGAAAGACTGTAGATGCTGGTGGTAGAGTACTGGTCACTACACTTACAAAGAGGATGGCGGAAGACCTGAGCCAGTTCCTTAAAGAGTTAAACATAAAAGTTACCTATATACATTCCGAGATAGATGCCATTGAAAGGACAAAGATTATAAAAGGTCTTAGAAGTGGGAAGTACGATGTAGTGGTAGGGATAAACCTCTTAAGGGAAGGGCTGGACCTACCGGAAGTGACTCTGGTAGCAATACTCGATGCGGATAAAGAAGGATTCCTCAGGTCTGAGCGTTCACTCATTCAGGTTATGGGTAGGGCGGCTAGAAATATAAATGGTAGGGTCATAATGTATGCGGATTTTGTCACATCCTCTATGAGAAGGGCTATAGAAGAGACAAACAGGAGAAGGATGGCACAGCTAGAGTATAATAAACTTCATAATATTACTCCTACTTCGATAAAGAAAGAGGTAAGGGATATGTTAGAGGTAGCCGAAGACGAAGAGATATATGACGTGGAAGAACTATCCAAGAAGGAGATAGTCCAGAGGTTAAAATATCTTGAAAAAGAGATGCGTAGAGCTGCAGAGAATTTGGAGTTTGAGAAGGCAGCAAAGATAAGGGATGAGATTATTAAGTTAAGAGAGATCTTAGGACAGCCGGTAAAGAGATAATGCCACTAGACAAGATCATCATAAGAGGGGCAAGACAGCATAACCTTAAGAATATAGATCTGGAGATTCCAAGGGATAAATTGGTAGTCCTTACAGGGGTAAGTGGGTCAGGTAAGTCTTCTCTTGCTTTTGATACCATATATGCAGAGGGGCAGCGTCGTTATGTTGAATCTCTCTCTGCCTACGCCAGACAATTCTTGGGACTTATGGATAAGCCTGATGTTGACTTTATAGATGGGCTCTCTCCTGCTATATCCATAGATCAGAAGAGTGTATCCCATAATCCAAGGTCTATAGTTGGAACGGTGACTGAGATATATGACTACCTGAGAGTCCTATTTGCAAGGATAGGTCGTCCTCACTGCTGGAAGTGTGGTAGACCCATATCTCAGCAGACAGTAGACCAGATGGTTGATCAGATAATGTCTCTAGAAAATGGGACAAGACTGCAGTTACTGGCTCCGGTAGTAAGAGGAAGAAAGGGAGAGTATAAAGCTGTATTGGATGAGATAAGAAGAGCAGGTTTCTTGAGAGCCAGGATAGATGGAAAACTTGTAGAGCTTGAAGAAGAGATATCTCTTGATAAAAATAAGAAGCACAATATAGAGGTCGTTGTAGATAGGATTATCATAAAGCCCGAAGTGAGGACAAGACTTGCAGAATCTCTGGAGACTGCCCTGAAGATGGGAGAGGGTATCGCTATTGTGAGCATAGAGGGCGGAGAGGAACTTCTGTTGAGTGAGAAGTTTGCCTGTCCATACTGTGGTGTAAGTATGGAGGAACTCAGCCCTCGTATATTCTCATTTAACAGCCCTTATGGCGCATGTCCTGAGTGTTCCGGGCTGGGATTTAAGATGGAAGTGGATCCAGACCTTGTAATACCTGACAAAAATCTTCCGATAATGGAGGCAATAGCGCCATGGGTTCCGCTTGGTAGTTATCACGCCAGCCTGCTCTCAGCCCTTGGAGAAGAACTTGGATTTTATCTGACCACACCAGTGAGGGAGCTTACCGATGAACAGCTCAGGATTCTCCTGTATGGAGACCCAAACATATTCTTGAGGTTCAGTTTCTGGGGCTTTGCCGGACAGAAAAGGTATGTAAATATGTACTATAAAGGTATCATACCAATGCTGGAAGAAAAATATGTGGAATCGGAATCTGACTATTCAAGAGAAGAGATAGAGCAGTATATGAGACCTCATCCCTGTCCTGCCTGTAATGGAAAGAGGTTGAAGCCCGAAAGTCTGGCGGTAAAGGTTGGAGGAAAGTCTATAGCAGAAGTTATTGAGATGGTTCCAAAAGAATTGATAGATTTTATAAATGGCTTAAGGCTTACAGAAAGGGAAGCCTATATAGCCCATCAGCTACTCAAAGAGATAAAGGCAAGACTCCAGTTTCTTATAGATGTCGGGCTGGATTATATCTCTCTCGACAGACCCACAGCAACGCTCTCTGGTGGAGAAGCACAGAGGATAAGGCTTGCAACTCAGATCGGCTCAGGTCTTATGGGTGTCCTTTATGTGCTGGATGAACCGAGTATAGGTCTTCATGCCAGAGATGAGGCAAAGCTTATAGATACATTAAAGAGATTGAGGGATCTTGGTAATACAGTAATAGTCGTTGAGCATGATGAATCTATGATGCGTTCTGCGGATTACATAATAGATATAGGTCCTGGGGCAGGTGAACATGGTGGTTATCTGGTGGCTGTTGGGACACCTGAAGAGATAATGAAATGTAAAGATTCCATAACAGGACAGTATCTCTCAGGAGAGAAGAGTATCCCTATTCCACCGGTAAGGCGTTCTCCTAATGGTAAATATCTCACAATAGTGGGTGCTAAGGAGCATAACTTGAAGAATATAACCGTCAATATCCCTTTAGGACTTCTTGTACTCATAACAGGGGTATCTGGCTCTGGTAAGAGTACTCTGGTAAACGATATACTATACAAGGCATTGATGAAGGAGCTCTATAAATCTAGAGTGATACCTGGTAAGTATGACAGGATAGAAGGTTTAGAGAATATAGACAAGGTGATAAATATAGATCAATCTCCTATAGGCAGGACTCCAAGGTCTAACCCTGCCACCTATACCGGGGTATTTGACGATATAAGAAAGGTCTTTGCTGAGACCCACGATGCAAAGATAAGGGGTTATAAGCCAGGAAGATTCAGTTTTAATGTAAGAGGTGGAAGATGTGAAGCCTGTCATGGAGATGGGATGATAAAGATTGAGATGCACTTCCTTCCCGATGTATATGTCCCCTGTGAAGTCTGTAACGGTAAGAGATACAATAGAGAGACGCTAGAGGTAAGATATAGGGGAGCCAATATTGCCGATGTATTGGATATGACAGTGGATCAGGCTCTAGAGCACTTTGAAAATATCCCAGCGGTAAGGCAAAAACTACAGACCCTGCAAGATGTGGGACTTGGATATATAAAACTCGGACAGCCAGCACCAACTCTGTCGGGTGGAGAGGCTCAGAGGGTAAAGCTTGCCTCAGAACTCTGCAGAAAGAGTACTGGTAAGACCCTCTATATACTCGATGAGCCCACGACAGGACTACACTTCGCAGATATAGAAAAACTGATAAATGTCCTCCAGAGACTTGTAGATATGGGCAATACGGTAATAGTGATAGAACACAACCTGGATGTAATAAAGGTGGCAGATTACATAATAGACCTGGGTCCCGAGGGTGGAGATAGGGGAGGATATATAGTAGCAGAAGGAACACCGGAAGAGGTGGCAAAGAATCCAAACTCTTATACCGGGATGTACCTCAAGAAGGTTTTGAAGATAGAGGAAGAGGTCTATGCCTAAACTGACAGATATATTTCCAGAATTACCAGGTGTGTATATAATGAGAGACAAGGATAATAATGTCCTCTACGTTGGAAAGGCTAAGGTCCTGCAGAACAGACTTAGATCTTATCTAAATCCTGAGAATCCAAGGATAAGAGATATGGTATCATATGTGGATCAGGTAGACTACATCATCACCTCCTCAGAGATGGAGGCACTTATCCTGGAGAATAATCTTATAAAACAGTATAAGCCTCCCTATAATGTTAGACTCAGAGATGACAAGACCTACCCCTATATACTTGTGACCAAAGAGAGATATCCTACCCTTACTGTCACGCGTAGGATGGAGGAAGAAGGAGAATACTTCGGACCATATACCAGTACGCAGGCTTTAAGGGCAGTCATTCATGTGATACGCAGAAGATTTAAGATAAGGAGCTGTAAAGGTGACCCCTCCAGATTCAGAAATGCCTGTCTGAACTATCACATTGGTCTGTGTTCTGCCCCCTGTATAAATGATAGTGAATCCTTTCGCAAACAGTATCTGGAGAGTGTAAAAGAGGCTATAAGGGTATTGAATGGAAATAGTAAGGAGATCATAGACTCTCTTAAAGAAGAGATGTTTCAGATGGCTGCAGAGATGAACTTCGAAAAGGCTGCACTCTTAAGAGATCAGATATGGGCATTAGAAAAGGTTACTGAGAAACAGTATGCAGTGAGCGATAGAAAGATAGATGCAGATATATTTGCACTATTCAGCTTAAAATCAAAATATACGGTAGTTGTTCTCTTTGTCAGGAGAGGGATACTTATAGGGCTGGAAGACTTTGATATAGAGAATCCTGGTGAAGAAGATATACTGGGGGCATTTGTCACCGCCTTTTACAGGAATGGGAATCCTCCTCCTTCTCTTATACTCGTCAATCAGGAGATAAAGGATAAACAGCTGATAGAAGAGTGGCTTACCTCGAGGTCTCAGAAGAGGGTAGAGATAAAGCATCCAAAGAGAGGAGATCTGAAGAAACTTTTAGACATAGCGGAAAAGAATGCTATGGAAAGGTTCAGCCAGAAGATTGTCAATATAGATGACCCACTTAAGAGTCTCCAGGAGATACTTGGGCTCTCTAAGATCCCTGAGGTTATAGAGGGGTATGATATCTCCAACATAAGGGGTAAGACTGCAGTTGGTTCTATGGTTGTATTTAGAAATGGAGTACCAGATAAGAGTAGCTATAGAAAGTTCAGGATAAAGACTGTAGAGGGTCCCAACGATTATGCTATGCTTCAAGAGGTGATCTGGAGAAGATTGGACAACGAAGATTGGGGCTTACCTGATCTTATGCTTATAGATGGTGGTTTGGGACAGGTGGGAGCGGTAAAGGAGGTCCTGGACTCTAAGGGGTTGGATATACCTGTCATAGGATTGGCAAAGAGGGAAGAAGTTATATGGTTTCCAGAGGGCAATAATCTAAGGCTTTCAAGAAGGTCACAGGCATTGAAACTCCTTCAGAAGATAAGAGATGAGGCTCACAGGTTTGCAGTTAAGTATCATCATCAGTTAAGAGAAAAAGAGCTAGAATCAAGTCTTCTTGAGGTCCCAGGGGTAGGTAGAGAGAGGATGAAAAGAATCCTATCAAATTATCCCGATCTAGGTATGTTAAAAGATATCCCCGTTGAGGAGATATCAAAGAGGTGCAGTATACCAAAGAATGTGGCGGAGAATGTAAAGAGATGGCTGGAGACTCTCTAGTTTATTCCCTGAATATTCCAGATTATGGGAGATTTGTATATGAGATAAATGATAAGGGACTTGTCAGTCTTGACTGGCAGGACGAAAAAGGAGGGACTGAAGTCCCTGATGACCCTTTAAAACTTGGAAGATTACTCACCCTGTACTTTAGTGGAAAAAGGGTAGATTTTAGAGATATCCCTGTAGTTTATGGTGATATAACCCCGATTTATAAAGGAATATTGGAATTTATAAGAGGCGTTCCTTATGGGAGTACCGTTACCTATAAAGAGGTGGCGATAAGCCTTGGAAGACCTGAATCTGCTAGAGTTGTTGGAAACGCAATGAGGATTAACCCCTGTCCGATAGTGGTTCCCTGTCACAGGGTTATTGGTAGGAGAGGATTAGGAGGTTATAGCCTTGGTATTGAGAAGAAGATTTTACTCTTAAAGCTGGAAGGAGTGAAGATATGTTAAAACGCTGGCTTATTCTTACGATAGCTATATGCCTTACCCCTTATGTGGTTTATGGCATATCGGTGAGAAGTTTTGTTGATGCATTGATAGCCGGACTCATCCTGGGGGTACTTAATATCATAATAAAGCCGATTCTACAGATACTGACCTTACCGATCAATATACTTACACTGGGTCTATTTACACTGGTTATAAATGCTATCCTTCTGGAGATAGTGGCCTGGCTTATCCCTGGATTTCAGATAGCAAGTTTCTGGTCGGCAATACTGGGAGGATTATTCATAAGTATAGTATCCTGGATACTAGGCTGGATATTTTAGGAGGATAGATGAGACCCGAGATTATAGTGGCTCTGGACCTGACCGATAGAGACAAAATATTGGATTTAGTAAGTCTTCTTGGGGATAGGGTATCTTACTATAAGATTGGTTACATAGCCTTTTACAGGTTTGGCTGGGATCTGGTCGATAGACTTCAAGATATGGGTAAAAAGGTGATGCTGGACTTAAAACTTGATGACATACCAAATACTGTCTCCAACGCAATAGATGCAATCTCAGAACATACACCTGAGTTTGTTACTATCCATAGCGGAGCGGGAAGAGAGGCTCTAATTCAGGCACAGGAAGCTAGTAGAGGAAGGACAAAGCTACTGGGGATAACACTACTTACAAGTTTGAGTGAAAATGACCTGGAAGCTCTAAGTATCTCTGGAGATATAGAGGATATCGTTTTAAAGAGAGCGGTCCTCTGTAAAGAATCTGGATTGGCTGGTGTAGTAGCAAGTGTTAGGGAGGTAGAGGTGATCAAAAGGAATCTTGGCAATAGTTTTCTTGTTGTTACTCCCGGGATAAGGGTATCTCAGGGTAGAGATGATCAGAAGAGAATTGGAACATATAGAGATGCCAGGGAAAGAGGCGCGGACTTTGTAGTTATAGGTAGACCGATATACGAATCAGAAGACCCATTAGGAGTTATAGAGAGATTGGAGGAAGAATGAAAGAAATCTCTGCAGGATGCATTGTATATCGGAGGGATAAGAAGATATATCTTCTTATGATCCTCGACCGCTTCGGTTACTGGACATTCCCAAAAGGAAAGGTGGAAGAAGGAGAATCTCGGGAGGAGACTGCAATAAGAGAGGTAAAGGAGGAGACTGGGATAGACGTAGAGATCGAAAGGTATCTGGGAGAGACACATTACAACTATTTACATTCAGAAAAGGGAAGTGTAGATAAAACAGTCTACTGGTATCTGGCAAAGGCGCTTTCATACGATATTACCTCCGCCCCCGGAGAGATTACAAGGGCGGAGTGGATAGACCTGGAATCCGCCGGGAAACTATGTGGATATAAGTCCGATATAGAGATGCTGGAGAAACTGGAAATAGGGTGATTTATTCTTTTAAAAGCTGTAAGTATTCTTCCAGCTTTTTCTTCTCATTCATTAGGGCATTGTATATGACATCAGCATTCTCTTTTATTGTAAGCTTTGATACTGTATAGTCATTCTCCTTTGTTGCCTTATCTACCTGCTCTATCCATTCTGAGGGAACTTCCGATGCTCCTGAAAAAGCCCCCGCTATCCCAGCTCCAATAGCAGTACAGCAATCTGTATCCCTGCCGAAATTTACTCCCCCTATAATGGCATCTTTAAGATTACCCTTTGTTACGTAGAATATAGCCAGACCCTTTGGTACAACCTCTTCTCCCCAGCTGAAGCTGTACCTTATACCCTTGCCTGAGTATATAGGGTCGAACTTCTCTCTTAATTCAAATACATCCTGACTCTCTTTTGCTAGTTCTAATGCTATCTCTATCCTGTGTCTTCCATCAGGAGGGGCATACTTTAATGCAGTATCTATTACACCTTCAACAGTGGCATCTGGTCTCATAGCATAAGCTATACTACAGGCTACTACCGATGCCCAGTCCAGTCCTCCTCCATGTAGTGGCTGGTAAAGTCTCCCGACATCCCAGACATCCCTGTATGCTTCCTCTGGATTACAGGCATTTATTAATCCAATGGGATGACAGGATCTAGCAAATGATATTATCCCTAAGAAGTCAGTATAAAGCCCTGCATAAGCTGGATGAATTCCACTTGCAACTACTTTATAAAGGACTTCGTCGCATGGTTCCATCTGAACCCCAAAATTGTTCGGATTTATATATTTTAGCCAGGTAGCTCCAAGGTCTCTTGCTGTTATTCTGCCATTCTTTTCCTTTATACCCAGAATCAAGAGCTTTATTCTCTCCACTCCATCCTCAGTAGTCCCCGGGGGTCTCAGTCTACCGCTACCTGGTTTATTTATATGTGTATAATGTGCATATGGAAGTAACTCCTGCAGTACTCCGTACTTAGCCTTTATATCCTGCCAACTCCAACCCTCGACAGCAGCCCCCATAGCAGAACCAACAAATGCACCAACTAGACATCCGTATATCCTGTCAAATAATCTGTCCATAGAGTACCTCCTATCCTTAGAATTAAGGGGACCCTTTTTAGGGTCCCCTTAGCTTCATGGCTGAATTATTTGAAGAACCATTGCTCTGCCCTATATGTGTTCCAGAGCCAGTTATCTGGCCCAAACCAGTATTCCTCATCTTTACCTTTCTCCCAGAATACATTCTCTAAATTTTCCCTTATAAGAAGTGGCCAGGGAGCAAGTCCTACCGTACCGATAATGTAGACCTGATCTGCATATATGTCGAAGATTTTTTGCGCCCAATACTTATATCCTGATGTTCCAGGAGGATATTTACGCCACTGCCAATATGCATTCCATATGTCTTTGAAGATTTTAGGAGGCTCTTCTCCAGATTTTCCATCTGTTTGAAGCCATAGACCCCAGTTCCAAGCGTATATAGTAGCTGAATCTCCAGGAGGATAAAGCTTATTCCCGGCAGAGTATGTATAGACGCATCTCTCCATTGTTCTATCTATATGCCAGCAGCTTATATCATGCTGACTGGATCGAACACGTGTAAGTTGAAAAGCCCTTTCTCTTGGTTGAATTTCTACTTTTATACCTATCTTCTCCCAATACATCTTTACTAATTCACTTACATCTCCTTTGGGACCTTCATATGGCATATAGTCAACTAGGATCTCTAACCTCTTACCGTCTGGTCTCAGTCTATATCCATCTGGCCCACGTTTTAGCCCCATTTCATCTAGAAGCTTATTTGCAGTATCTGGGTCATACTGTGCGTAAGCCTTACCCCAGGATTCTTTATAGAAAGATGCATTTGGATTTACAGTAGCTTGCCTGGGAATTGCTGATCCTAAAAAGTGTAGTTTATTTATTTCCTCTCTATTTATCGCTAGAGACAATGCTCTTCTAAACCTTACATCCTGAAATATCTTTCTTTTTACCGGGTCTGGATTATTTAGATTTATAGCATACGTTACATCATTACCTTTTGTACTCCTGGCTAAGACTACCTTATACTTCCCCTTTGCCTCATTTTCTTTCAGAAGAGGATAATTAATAGGTAGGAGGTCGTGTCCAGCTATATCGAGTTCTCCAGATACCGCTTTAAGATTTGCTACCTCTATATTAGAGTGAAATTCTACTATAGCCCTATCTATGTATGGTAATTGATTACCCTCAGTATCAATTTTCCAGTAGTAGGGATTACGCTCGAATATTCTTCTTTGGCTGTCGTGACTTTTCAATATCCATCCCTGGAGAGTTGGAGTATTTGGATCCTGCCATCCCCAGCCAGATGTAGGCTGATGAAAGGCAAAGCACTTGTACCAGGTGTCAAATTTTTCCTGTTTAGCCAATGTATTGGCTTCTGGATTATATTTTATATGATACTTCTTTAAATAATGCTTTGGAGCCCAACAGATATATGGAGCTGCTGAATAATGAATTAATGGGAAGGAAGGATAGGAAACAGCAAATTCAAACTGCACTGTGTAATCGTTTATCTTCTTTACATTCATCAACCTACCACCAGGTCTAAATATGTCAGGCTTTATTGGTGTAAGCTCATCATTAAGTATAATATCTTCCCACCAGAATAGTATATCATCCGCAGTAAATGGTTCCCCGTCTGACCACTTTATACCCTTTCTCAAATAGATAGTACATTTTTTAAACTTGTCTGAGAATAGATATCCTTTTGCAACGTTAGGTAATATTTCTTTTAGGTCGTTTGAAAATCTAAAAAGTCCATCTACCATCGCATCTTCTATATCATTCCAGGTCTGAGGATTTAACGAGGATCCTCTTAAGGTCCCTCCATATTTACCTATCTCTTTGGTCGGTACAACTACCAGCGGCTCTTCTGGAAGTCTCTTTTCTACTGGAGGAAGTTTTCCCTGCTTTACCAGTTCTGTTAACATAGGCGCTTCTTTAAACTTAGTAATTCTCTTTCCTGTAGCCTTGAAGTATTCCATTGGAGTATTATACTGTAACACGCGTCCAGTAGTCTTTTGAGCATAAGATAAAGGAATACTAGCTAAACACACACTCAAAACCAAAACCACCAAGCATAATTCTTTAAGAAACCTTCTCATTTTCTCGACCTCCTTTTTATATTATTCTTGTATTCTCTAATTGTCTATTATAGTATACTAAGTTGTCTATATATAGTATACCATACTTTGGCAATATGTCAATCTATGGTATAATTATTAAAAATTAGGGAGGATAAATGAGGAGTAAGAATACCGTCTATAATGAT
>CAZZLK010000027.1:0-6434 GCA_964655195.1 uncultured bacterium | reverse complement strand
TTATCCCAGGCCCCTCTCTTTCTATATACTATACCTCCATAGATCAAGGACCAGTAGTCCTGATTAATACTGTCTTCTACAACCGTATATTCTGTCTCCTTTTTGAATTCTTTTGGTTCTAAAGAATATTTAAGACCAGGGATGTTATTACCGTTCTCGTCAGTAATCCTGAGAATAAACTGCCAGAGCCCATTATCTTCACAAACCTTAACCAGAAGCTTATTCCAACCCTTATTAAGCCTGACTCTAACGGTATCCTGATCTATATATAGACTTCTGTAAAGATCTTGAGAAAGTATCTTATTGTCATTCAACCAGATTGTTAATGCACCCGTACTGCCTGATCTTATGAAGGCATATCTATCAGAATCACTGTATATAAATGTAAGAGCATAGGCAGTCACAGCATCTGTAGGGTATAGAAGATTCCCAAACTTCATAACTCCGAAGGTAGTTCTGGCTGGAAACCATTTTACCTCCATACCGTTTTTGCCGGTATAAATCTTATTGGTATCTATCTCTTCTTCCGGAGGGAATACCTTATAAAATCCGGAACCTCCAACATTATCAAACGGACCTATTACAAGCCATTCATCGATTAAGCCAAGTCTAGATATATAATCTTTGACAGAATTATAACTCCCAAGCTTTAGGAGATTCTGTATCTTCTCCCAATAGAGAGAAGCACGCAATGTGGGGATTCTGGTCTTATCTATAATGTTATCTATAAAAGACAGAGACTGTCTATATAAACCCTCTTCTTCATATAGGTCACTCAGCAGATACCAGTAACTAAGAGAAGAATAGTTATCGGGATTTTCTGATATCACCCTTTCCCAGTTCTTTATACTCTTTAAGTTATCTCCCCTTATCCAGGCATTCCAGCCTTCTAGTTCTAGAGGATTGGATGGTTCTATAGCAAGTTTTATCTTCTGAGCAAAAGAAATAGATGGAAAAATAAGTAAAAATACTATAAATAACACCAAAAATCTTTCTCTCAGACTATACATTCTGTCTCATCTCCCTGTCATTAATATTATGGTTATATATAACTAAGCCAGCCCCTATCTTTGGATAAAAGTAAGTAGATTTCTGGGGCAATCTCTCACCATTCTCAACGATCATCTTTAATGTATCCATCGATGGTGGATTAACAATAAAAGCCAGATCATAAGCTCCATTATCTACGAGAGACTTAGCCTCCTCTAAGCTATGAGTATAAGATATAGATATATCTTTAAAATTATTCAGGAATTTATGTATCGAGATAACATTGAGTTCTTCTGTCCTAAATCTGGCAATTTCTCCATCTCTATAGATATAGACCAGATACTCATCTTGACTCATCCTTACCAGATTATCACCCTCTATATTAAATGTATCCCTGAGGGCTCTTTCAAAATCTTTAGAAACGCCCTTTATAACCCTATGAGTAGGAAGTAGACTTAAACCACCACTGTATGCGTCAACCAAAAACATCATAACAAAGCTATACGCTCCAGACCTACCTAATTCAGACTCCATAAGATTTTTATACTCCAATGCTGTCTCATATCTATGATGTCCATCTGCTATAAGTATTACCTTATTAATAAAGAAGTTCGTAATATCAATGGTTCTGTCATCTACAGCCCATAGTAAGAATCTATCTGAAGAAAATAAAGGCTTCTGTGATTCAACATAATCCCATATATCTCTATTGAATCCAGCATCATCAAAGTACATCCCTAATATAGGACTTATATTTGACTGTGTATATTTCAGAAGGTTGAATCTGTCCGCCTTAGGTTTTGAAAATGTAAATTCATGGGGAAGGATGACCCTCTTCTCAAAAGGCTCTATCCTTACTACTCCAAAAAAACCTCTCAATACTCTCTCTTTATCTTCTATCTTATATCTCTCTTTATAGAAGTAAAAGGATGCTTCTTTTGAGGGAACGAGGATATTATTCCTTATCCAAAGTCTTAATGTCTCACTGGCATTTATATATTTCTCATCATTATCACCTAATGGTAGTTCTAGCCTGACTATGTTGTAGGGATGTTTGTCATAGAGATTTCTTTGAAGCTCAGAGGAAATAATATCATATGGAGGTGATAATACTTCCTCTATGTTGTTTATCACATCTCTGTTATAAGTAAGCCCAATAAAGGGTCTAATATCTGCCATAAATTCACCCTGATTCTTTCAGTACAATACTATCTCCCAGTAGTTCTTCTACAAGGGATCTTACAACCTCTAATCTTTTACTGTCTAGAGCCAAAACATCTAATGTATTCTCATAGATCCTGACCACACCCAGATCTAAATCTTCCTCTGTCTCTTCTTCGCTGGGAAGGATTATCTGGCTGGTATTAAGCAGGATATTACTCCTAGGATTTCTGACACAGACAAAGACCTTCCCCTGAGATGTATCGTGTCTCTTAACAAAGAAGGGAGAAAGTTGTAATATACTAGTTACTTTGTCATAATCTTTTATTTCATATTCAGAGATCTTAATCCTAGGTTCTTCTTCTCTAGGCTGAGACATACTGTTTATAAATAGATAGAGACGATACCCATAGATGCGTAATGTATATTCTATAGAGGTTCCTTCGTTTCTAAGGGTCTCTATAAATTGGTTCAGAAGGTCTTCCAGTCCCTCCGGTTTACTTATCAACCAAGGGACAAAGACATACCCTAAGAAGTAGAAATTATTATGAGGGACTATCCTGCCAAAAGCAATCTCCCCTCCAGAAAGGTGCATAATATTTTCATCGAATACCACGTACTCTTTACCACCTATGAGGTCTGTAAGCCTGGCTCTACCAAGTTTATTGACCACATCATTTACTTCGTAAACTGACCAGTATGTGCCATCAAATCTCTCCAGAAGGCTCTTCTCTTTTTCTGAGGCATCTCCATCTTCCAAAAATAGCTGGAGTGGAGTCTTCCCTTTGGCAACGTATTCGTTGAATATAAACCAGTCCAAGATCTCTTCCCAATCAGTCTTATTCCTAACTAGGTCATCAAAAGTATCCACTGAGGCAAGATCTTTTCTTTCAAACTTCCCAAGAATGTCTTTAAATGCTTCTTTATAATTGGTAAAAGAGTAGTAGGCAATCTTATAATATAGAGAAAACTTTAGAAAATTTATCTCTAGAGACTCTTCGTAAGAAGAAAGACAGCACTTCTTAAATTTCTTACCACTCCCACACGGACAGGGATCATTTCTCCCTACATCTATATAGCCTCTAACTAATCCTTTCATATCTTCTTTAAATCAATCTTCTCCTTTCTTAACCAATTTGACAAATAAAGGCATCAGCTGATTTCCAAGCAATCTACCCAAAGAGCCCTTTGCACATTCTCTCTCTGAATAGGCTGTAGTTCCATCGCTCTCTATACCTCCTCCAGCTACCAGTAGAGGCACTGGATCATCAGAATGGGCTTTTAATTCGCAGGGTGTTGAATGATCAGCTGTTACAGCTATGACAACCTTAGAAAGGTCTACCTTGGGTAATAGTTCCCCAAAGAAATATCTATCTATAGAGGAGATGCTATCACGTTTCTCAATCGCCTTTCCGTCGTGTCCAGGTACATCTGGTCCCTTTAGATGTATATAAAGTGCATCATATTGCTTCATATATTCAATAGCCTTCTCTGCTCTCAGAGGATAGTCCACTTTAGGGTCACCTGTAGGTTCGGGTAGCTCCACTGTATCCATACCTGTAAGCATAGCGATACCCATCTCTACCGGCATCTCTGCAAAACAGGCAAAATTCAAGCCAAACAATTCCTTTATATTTGGAAATTGGGGAAGCCTGTCGCCTGCATCTCGGGTAAGTATAACATTACCCATCATCTTCCCCTGTGCCTTTCTCTTCAAGTTCACCTCTGCATTGTTAAGAACGATATGACTCTTCTCTACAAATTCATTTGTCAGATCAGCAGCTCTCTTAGCTTCTATACTATCATCCAGTGGCTTACATACCTGGAGGTAGGGTTCAAACTTTTCTTTAGCTACTCCAAAATAACCAATCTTATCATAGGCAGGATCAGTATTGGTAATATTAGCTGAGAGTGGACCCTCTTTACACCTGATCCAGAGGACTCCTCTATGACCAACAGTACTTATAAATTTGAATTCTGCAGGATGACTAGTTAGCTTTACCTTACTATTGACCTCTTCTGCCAATGCCTTAGCTTCCTCAGTAGTAAGATCTCTTCCTGCTCTCCTATCTACCAGGTATCTATTTTCGTCCATAGTAGCGAAGTTTACTCTAAAAGCAAGGTCCCCAGGTTGGATATCAAGCCCGACAGCAAAACACTCTAAAGGTCCTCTTCCCGTATAATACCTCTCCGCATCATACCCTAGAATACTGATAACTGCAATATCTGACTCTGGCGCTATACCAGGACCTACCGTATCCACCACTCCTGTCTTACCCATCCTAGCCAGATTATCCATATTAGGAGTATCAGCTGCCTCCAGAGGAGTTTTTCCATCTAATTCTTTACAGGGTCTATCTCCTAGTCCATCCAATACAATATATAGTAACTTATACATTAGATCACCTCTTTCATACAGAATTATAGGTCTATTTCATTATAACATAAACTCAAAGAAAATCTTTATGTCCGTCTTTCCTATCTTATCATTTTGTGGTAATATTATTTGGGAGGATTATCTTCTATGCAGGTAACTACATTTACAGGAGAAGGAGCAACATATAGATTTTATCAGGGATTTGATGCCATAACTGGTGTTGCTGCTCATGAGGCGTTAAATATAAGAGTATTTGAAAGATATGCGTTAAATACCAATAAAGAGATTGTAGATACAGAGATAAAGATAAAGTTTGCTATAGATCCCGTAACAAAGAGGTTGATAGTAGTTGGAGGGGAATCCCAGGCAAAGTTTAAGTCCAGAGATAGCAAAGAAGAGACAGGGCTCTTTCTCAGGAGTCAAGAAGAGATAAAAAGAGAGATAAGGAGATTAGTAGAAGAAGAGAGGATTCTAAAAAACATATCGGATCTTGATAATCCTATTGTAAGTGAGAGATTAAATGCAATAAGAAGGAAAATAAACAGTCTTAGGATAGAGGCGCTGGTAAAAGGTATAATAATAGACATCATTGTCTAGCATTTAAAATTCTATCCCAATCCTCTTTAGAGACAGGCCTATCAAAGCTTCTCAGTTGACTTATCTTAAATCCGTGTTTCTTGGCTAATTCTCTAAAGTATTCTATTCCATCTATAGTAAGTTCATTCCCCAGACTCATATTTGTATAATTCTTCTCCAGTGCAAGCATTATAGTCTCAGCCATACAGGCATAAACCAATCCTCTCTCAAGACCAAAATACCAGCCTAAAGATGGCTTACCTGGCATCTCTATAATCCCTCCATCGATTACCAACACGTCAGGGCGCAACTCTTTTATCTTAGGGCTCACATTGGGAGGTCTTGATATGTCACATATAATAGCTCCAAATTTTATATCTTTTGGGTCTATAAGCTCTCTAGGACTATTGGTAGCGGAGACAATAATATCAGAAAGCGATAGTGCTGATGGAAGCTCTGTTGTAATCTTTATATATCCTCTCTCCTCAAGTAAGTCTATTATTTTTTCCCAGTTATCTAGGTCCTCAAAAGAAGGTAAACTTAAAGATGAGAGATAATCACCCATAGTTCCCTCGATAGGATTCCAGCTATTCTCCAAATTCCTCGCAATATTTATACACAAGTCTATACATACCTTTCTCAGTCTTCTCATACTGGACTTTGGATGGGCAGGATTACCTACCAGAATAATTTTGTATGCCTCTTTCCCCAAGAGTATAGCTAAAGCTCTTCCAATAGACCCGGTTGCTCCTATAATACTGATAACAGATTGACTTAAACTATTCCCAAGTTTTGCAGAAGCAAGTCTTATTGCCTCTATACTTGCAGCCACTGTATAACTGTTTCCAGTTGTTAGAGGAACATACTTATCTTTAATCGCAGTACCTCCTCTTGTAACTACAGATGTATACGCCCCAAGTCCTACAATCCTAGCCCCTCTATTAACCGCAAGAATAATAGCATCTTCTATGATCTTCAACATTTTATCCTGTGGTGTTTCTATCATCTGTCTTGCAGTATAGGGTATATTGATAAATTCTCCATAGGCAGTGGCACCATAGTCAGAGATTACCCTTGTCTTTCCTATCACAAAGGGCTTTATTAGATCTTTTCCGATCTCAGAGAAGAGAGCTATCTTCTCTCTTGGAAGTACAGAGAGAGACGGATCAAACTCATAGTAATTGGCAAGGTCTAGAGGATGAACCAGAAAAGCGAACCTTCCATCATCTTCAGAGGTAGGAATATCTTTCCATGGTTCTCTCTTAATGGTACTTAAATTATACATTGGGAGATCTTCCTTATCTATATCTAACACAGGTCTAATAATTTC
>CAZZLK010000026.1:0-8973 GCA_964655195.1 uncultured bacterium | reverse complement strand
ATAGAGGTGGTATTAATACCAAGGGCAGATTCTACCAGGTCTTTTTTTATACCTCTATTCAGGAGATAGCTGTAAAGTCTCTGCGCCAGGAAATTCCACACATCTTTCTTATTCTTACTCTCAAGTATATCCATAATTGGTTCAAGCTCTACGTCTATATTGCTATCCCCTATGATGGAGACCAGTATATATGCAGATCTCCTCAGGCCATACGGGTCTTGGGAGCCAGATGGTATATATCCCTCATTAAAGTGGGAGACTATATCATACATCCTTTCTGCTATAGCTATTAATTTAGCTTCAAAGACTGGCGGGTTTTCACTCTCATGATAATATATAGTCTTCCATACGCCTTCCTTTTCGTTAAGCCGTGCGTATATGCCACCTATAACACCATGTAATTCCGGGAATTCCTTTACCATTTCTGTAGTCCTGTCAGCCTCGCATAGATCAAGAGCGGCGATAAGGTCTTCCTTTATATCATGGAGCTTCAGGGTACCCATCAGATAATCCAAAACTGCCCGCATCTTTTCCACCTTATCTCTCAATGTACCTCTTTCTCCGGGAAGACTTATCTTCTCCAAATCTTTTACTCTATCCCTCAAGGGTATGGCAGTATCTCTCTTATAAAAGAACTGTGCGTCGCTGAATCTGGCAGATATAACCCTCTCATTTCCCCTCTTTATATTCTCCTCAGCCTTACCCCCCATATTACTTACTATGATAAACCCCGGATAGAGGCTTCCATCTTTCTCTAATGGGATATACCTCTGATGATGTATCATAACTGTGGCCAGAATTTCTCTCGGTAACTCCAGAAACTCTCTGGAGAATTCTCCAAGTATTATAAATGGAAATTCCACTAAGAATGTCACTTCATTTAAAAGCTCTTCAGTTAATATTGGCTTTACCTGAATCTCGCTGGCTTTTCTCTCTATCTCTCTTAAGATATAATTCCTTCTCTCTTCGTGGTCAAACATTACATAGGCAGATCTCAGAGCCTCTTTATACTCAGTTGCTAATCTTATCTCTATGGGTTTTGAGCCTAAGAATCTATGACCATAGGTATATCTGTCAGACTTTACACCTGCTAGCTCAAATGGGATTAGCTCTTCGTCTAAAATGGATAAGAGCCACCTTATCGGTCTGGGGAATAGAAACTTTGTATCTTCCCAGTACATATTTCTCTGGAATTCAAGAGAGCCTATTAGTTCTTTTGAAAATTCCCCTAGGATTTCTTTAACAGGTTTCCCTTCTGTCTTTATATAGGCAAATGCATATTCACCCTGAGGCGTGACTTCAAACTTTATATCCTCTATATTACAGCCCTGTCTTTCGGCAAAACCTATCAAAGCCTTAGTAGGGTTTCCATCCCTATCCAGCGATACATTCTTCGGGGGTCCTTTGACTTTACGGATCTCATCCCTTTGGCTTTCACTCAGATTGTATATAAATAATACAAGCCTTCTTGGGGTGGCAAATACCTCTATATCACCATAGTCTACCCGACATTTTTCCAACAATTCCATAGCCTTATCCTTTATCTGGTTTATCACATCCGGGAAAATTCCGGCTGGAAGCTCTTCTGTCCCTATCTCGAGGAGAAAGGTCTTCATAATGATTCTCCTTTCATATCCAGATATAATTTTGCGCACTCTCTTGCCAGTATCCTTACTCTACCTATATAGGATACCCTATCTGTATATGATAACATCCCTCCAGCATCTAAGAGATTAAATATATGTGAACATTTGAGGGTATAATCATAGGCAGGTAAGACAAGTCTAAGCTCAAGCAATCTTTTAGCCTCTCTCTCACAGTCCTCAAAGAAGTCTCTCAGTGTCTTATTATCTCCGTTTAATAATGCATATTTTGAAAACTCAACCTCTTCCTGAAATCTTACTCCTCCATAGGTAATGTCATTATTCCATAAGAGGTCAAATACATTGTCCTTTTCCTGCACGTACATAGCGATCCTCTCCAGCCCATAAGTTATCTCTGCGGAAACTACATCCACCGGTAATCCACCCATCTGCTGAAAATACGTAAATTGGGTAATCTCCATTCCGTCAAGCCAGACCTCCCATCCCAGTCCCCAGGCACCAAGTGTTGGGGATTCCCAATTATCTTCGACAAATCTTATATCATGTAATAGAGGGTCTATACCTAAGACCTTTAGACTTTCTATGTAGATATCCTGAACATTAGATGGGGCTGGTTTAAGTATAACCTGAAGCTGATAATACTTACCAAGCCTGTTCGGATTTTCCCCAAATCTTCCATCGGCAGGGCTTCTGCTCGGCTGTACATAAGCAACATTCCATTTCTCCTTTCCCAAAGCCCTGAAGAATGTATCCGGGCTCATAGTACCGGCACCAACTTCCATATCGTACGGCTGTGTTATTATACAATTCTGCTCCTGCCAGAAATTGAGAAGTTTTAAGATTACCTCCTGAAACGTCATATGGTCACCTCTTCTGATTTAAGTCTTATGTTCGTATGATAGATCCTAAAATTGGCTATTATGCTTTCAACCTCATCGAGTAGATCTTTGGGTATTTCTCTCTTTATAGCCTCACTCAATTTTATAGTAGCATACTCCCTCAATAATGTTAATGCAGGGTTAGACACAAGCATAATATCATTGGCTTTTAGCATACAGTCACTGCATATTACTCCTCCCATAGATGGGCTAAAACCCACAATCTTCTCCTTTCCACAGACGCATCTATCCAGTCGCATCTTGTACCCAACTAGGGTGAGGATATTAAGCCAGAAGAATATACCTATCGAATTGATATTATCGTAGTCGTTTATAGCACTTAATGTCCCAAGCAAAAGCTTAAATACATCAGGGGTCTCTTCATTCTCCTGAATTATACTCTGGGTAAATTCGACGATTCTACTTGTATACAGATACAGGTCTATATTCTTTATTATGTTAGGGAAGGTCCTTATAATCTCGACACCCTTAATGATATCAAAGGTCCTTCCAATATGTATCCAGCATCTCACCAGATTAAAAGGTTCCAGACTTCCTGCCATCTTGCTAGATATTCTTCTAGAGCTTCTAGCTACCGCTTTTAACTTTCCCCTTTCCTTTGTGAGAAAAACAACTAATCTATCCTTCTCTCCAATATTTTCTCGAGAAAGGATAATTCCAGTGATGTAATAAGAATTCATAAAAATATTATATCATAAACAATCAGCTATAAACCAACTCTTCAACCCACCTGGACTTCTTACGCCATTTTTCTTTGACCTTTACCCAGAGGTCCAAATAAACCTTCTTTCCTAAAAGTGCTTCCAACTCTTCTCTTGCCAGTGTCCCTATCTCTTTAAGCTTTCTGCCGTCTTTTCCTATAACTATGCCCTTCTGAGAATCCTTTTCTACAAAGATTATCGCCCTTATATAGAATACATTCTCCTTCTCGTAGAACTCCTCAAGAGCCACCGCTACACTATATGGTATCTCCTGATATGTAAGAAGAATAACCTTTTCCCTTATAATCTCCCTTATTCTATCTTCTATAGGCTCTGTCGTCCTGGTATCTTCGGGATAGTACTGTGGCCCCTCTGGGAGGTATTTTCTTATAAGCTCCTCCAACTTATCCAAATTCGTCCTGTACAGGGCAGATACAGGAACAACTTCGTTATAGTTATTGATATCTATCTTGTCCTTTATATTTTCGACTGGATCGCCGTGGACAAGGTCACACTTATTTATTACAAGAATCTTCTTTGTGTTATATTTGGGGAGGACGTATCTGTCTATATATACATCTTCGTCGGTGATCTCTGTAGCATCTACCATAAAAAGTACTAGATCCACATCGTCTTCTAAAGCAGATATGGCATTCTTTACCATATATTCACCCAGATTATCTTTGGGCTTATGAATCCCTGGAGTGTCTAAGAACATTACCTGCATATCATCTTTGGTAAGGACACCCAGTATATTCTTCCTTGTGGTCTGAGGTCTATCGGATATAATACTTATCTTCTCTCCAATGAGGGCATTTAACAGTGTAGATTTTCCAACATTTGGTCTTCCAACTATTGTTACTAACCCTGACTTCATACCCGTCACCTATCTCTTAAATATAGACCCAAGTATAGTCTTACTACTTGATAGAGCTATGCTGGCTATCGTAGGATGAGATTTTAACAGATCATCTAAGGCTTCTACGAACGTATCAAGATCCTCCTGCTTTATTGTAAGGGGTGGCTCTAATCTGATAACATTAGGATTGTTCAATGTATATGCAGTTATAATATGGTATCTGTTAAGGAGTTCTCCTGCAACCAGAGAGCCAAGATATTCGCTAGTTATCCTGCTAACTCCCCCACCGGTAATCTTATCTAAAATTCCTCCCTCGGGCTGATAGAACTCCAATCCTATCATCAGCCCTCTGCCTCTTACATCCTTTATAAGCTTATATCTATCCTTCAGGCTCAACAATTTCTTTAAAAAATACTCTCCCTTTATCTTAGCCTGTTCGGGAAGATTTTCCTCTATTATTACCTCTACAGCCGATATACCAGCAGCCATAGCCCAAGAATTTCCGCCAAATGTAGAAGTATGGAGCAGACATTTATCCAGACCACCATAACCTTTCTCCCAAACTTCCTCAGTGGAAATGACTGCTCCAACTGGCATTATGCCACCACCTAAAGACTTTGCCAGGCACATAATATCTGGAGTTATCTCTTCTCTCTGACAGGCAAACATATAACCCGTCCTGCCGAAGCCGGTCTGTATCTCATCAACTATAAGTAAAGCACCATACTTATTGCAGACCTCTCTTGCAGACTTAAGATATCCATCAGGGGGAATGATAATTCCGCCTTCTCCCTGTATCGGTTCTACTATAAATCCGGCTACATCCCTGGACTTCAGGGCAGATTCTAATGCGGATATATCTCCAAAAGGAATCTCTCTTACATCCTGCAGTAGAGGTTCAAAGGGTTTACGATACTTTTCTCTCCCTGTAACAGATAGAGCCCCAAATGTCTTACCATGAAAAGAATTAGTACAGTATACAAAGACCTTTTTCCCGGTGGATATTCTTGCCAATTTCAGTGCTGATTCTACAGCCTCTGCCCCACTATTACAGAAGAATACGTGCCTCAACCCTTTGGGAGATATCATCGCCAGATTATGAGCCAGACCCGCAGATAGCTTATTCAATGAAGCCTGTAGGATATTTGGTCTGTCCTTTATCTTTTCTATGGTAGAAATGACCTTGGGGTGATTATGTCCAATGTTCAGTGCACCATATCCACCAAGGAAATCTATATACCTGTTACCCTGGTCATCCCAGACGTATACATCTTGCGCCTTTACAAAATTCTTATCAAAGTCTAAAAGTGAAAGAAGTCTAGCAAAACCAGGATTTACATATTCCCTGTATATACTCCTGGTTCTTTCCCTGTCAAAGTTTAATATCTCTTCTAAACTTAATAATCTTTCCATCGTTTAATATTATACTATAAATTACTGTTTTTCTAAAATCTTATCTTAGAGATTAATTCTTCTATACTTACAGAAGGTATATCCTCTACTAATCTCTGACTCTCCTCTAACCACTTTCTGTTTGAAAGGATCTGATACTCAACCTGAGTCTTGGCTGTCCCACCATAAGTATCCCTTCTGGCTACAGCCTTCTCAAAGGAAAAGAAGTCTTCTGGAAGCGATAAAAATTCCTCGTGAAACTTCTTCCATTCCTCCTTGGTTAACTGAGTAAAACCCTTATTATGCTCCTGACAATAGAAGACTACCTCCCTTACTATATGATGGGCTGTACGGAAAGGAACACCTCTATTCACCAGAAAGTCAGCAAGATCAGTGGCCAACAAAAACTCATCCTTCAGGTTATCTCTTATCCTTTCTCTGTCAAACTCTATATTTTCTAACAATCCCTTAGTTACCTTGAGTAATAAAAGGAAAGATCCAGAAGCATTGAAGATCACCTTTTTATCCATCTGCAAATCTCTGTTATATGTAAGAGGAAGACCTTTCATCATAACCACAAGTGTATCCAGATACCCAAGATATTCTCCTACAGAACCCCTCATTAACTCTGCCACATCTGGGTTCCTCTTCTGCGGCATCATACTGCTTCCAGTTGTATAACCAGGAGCTACTTTTACAAAACCAAATTGAGGATTGCTCCAGATGACCACTTCCTCACTAAGCCTACTTATATGAATTGATGTTAAAAGTGCATCGAATATATATTCCAGCAGATAATCCCTATCGCTTACAGTGTCCATACTGTTATCTGTAGGCTTATTAAATCTCAAAATCTCCGAGACAAAAAATCTATCATAGGGAAAATCCAGACCTGCCAGTGCGCCGGAACCCAGAGGACATTCGTTTAATCTCGGATAAAGGGAATAGAAGCGAGAAAAATCCCTCTTTAACATCTCTGCATAAGCCAGAAGATGATGGGAGATCAGGACGGGTTGAGCTGGCTGCAGGTGTGTAAATCCAGGGATAACTATATCCAGAGATATGCTGGCAAGATCAACTAGCGCCTTTACCGTATCCCTTAAGAGTACAAGAGATTCCTTCAATCTATCCCTCAGATATAATCTCTCATCAAGGGCAACCTGATCATTCCTGCTTCTTGCAGTATGGAGTTTTTTAGCCGGTTCTCCTATAAGATTAGTCAACTCTATCTCTACAGCGGTATGGACGTCTTCGTATTTAGAAAAATCTATATCTCTCCTGTCCTTTAATCTATACAATCCATCTATAATAGACCTTGCCTCATCCAGAGCCAGAATTCCACCTCTATAAAGGGTCAGGGTATGTGCTATTCCACCCAATATATCGTAGTAGAATAGCTCTTTATCATAGTCTATAGAGTATGTAAAAGCCTTTACTATATCTGGAAGTTCTTCAATAGCTGACCATAAGAATGTGGACATCTTACCTCCAGGGATTTATGATCCTGTCTTCTATAGGAGGGAGTAGCTTATGATAGTCATTTATCGAACATACATCATACTCCACCCCTTCTGGATAGATCCTAACTGCCCTACTTATTGCATCCAACATATCTATGGCAGTTATTATCGGTATCTGCCATTCAACCGCCATCCTCCTCAATTTAAACCCAAATCTGCTAGAGTCCTTTCCTCTGGTTGGAGTATTGACTACCAGGTCTATTAAGTGTTTTCTAAATAGCTCCTCCACCTCGCCTATCGAGGATATCCTTGTACTCTCTATCCCTTCGGACCTCAGCCATTCATAAGTTCCAGAGGTAGAATAGAAGGAATATCCACACATCTTTAACCTTGCTATAGAACCTAATGCCTCTTCTCTAAATCTTTCGTTTAAAGAGAGGATGATGCCATAACTCTTCCCAATCTTCATCCCTGCAGATATGAGCCCTTTTAGAAGAGCCATTTCAAAGACAGGGTCTATTCCCATCACTTCACCTGTAGACTTCATCTCAGGTCCCATTATTGGGTCTACCCCCTTAAGTTTACCAAAGGAGAATACCGGTACCTTTACAGAGTAATACGGTGTATCTCTCAAGATCCCTTCTCTCAGTCCACAATCCCTCAGTTTCTCTCCTAACATAATCCTGGTTGCTATGTGGACAAGAGGGATCCCTGTCGCCTTACTCATAAAGGGAACGGTCCTACTCGCCCTTGGATTTGCCTCTATTATATAAACCTTGTCCTGTCTATCTATAGCAAACTGTATATTTATGAATCCTCTCACATTTAGTGCCTTGGCTATCTTATATGCATATTCCAGCATAGTCCTCTGGACATCTGGAGATAAAGAGAATGGTGGATAAACCGCAGTACTATCACCGGAGTGGACCCCTGCCCTCTCAATATGTTCCATTATCCCTGGGATAAAGACCTCTTCCCCGTCACATATGGCATCTATCTCTGCCTCTTTACCAACTACGTACTGGTCTATAAGTATGGGATAGTCGGGAGATATACCAAGGACATACTTTACAAAGCTTACGAAATCTTCTTTGTTGTAGAGTATCTCCATAGCCCTGCCACCAAGGACATAAGATGGCCTGACTAATAGGGGAAAACCGATCTCATCTGCGATAGCAAGGGCTTCATCCAGAATAAGTGCAGTATGTCCCTTGGGTCTTGGGATGTTTAACCTCTCAAGAAGGGCATCGAATCTGTTCCTGTCTTCCGCTATATCTATACTATCCACAGAGCTACCGAGAATCTCAAAGCCTGCATCTTTTATCTTCTTAGCAAGATTTATAGCGGTCTGTCCTCCAAGCTGAACAATAACTCCTTTTGGGTTTTCTCGCCTGAGCACATTTATAACATCTTCTGCCCTTAGAGGCTCAAAGTATAATTTATCTGCAGTATCAAAGTCTGTACTTACAGTCTCAGGATTGTTATTCACTATTATTGATGTATATCCTCTCTCTTTAAGAGCAAATACAGCATGTACTGTGCAATAGTCGAATTCAACTCCCTGACCTATCCTTATTGGTCCAGCACCAATGACACATACCTTCTCTTTATTATCTTTATCAATTACTTCATCCTCTACCTCATATGTGGAATAATAGTAGGGGGTAACCGCAGAGAACTCAGCTGCACAGGTATCTACCATCTTATATACAGGGAATACCTTCTTTTCGGTCCTCTCTTTAAATACTTTATTAAAATCTTCACCCCTACACTCTGCGATATATGCATCGCTCATACCCAATCTCTTGGCTAACTGGAATATGGACCCATCTCCCTCTTTAATTTTTTTCTCAAATTCCACTATGTTCTTTATCTTGTTCAGGAAAAATCTGTCTATATGGGTAAGACTATGTATCTTATCTATTTCCCATCCTCTCCTCAACGCCTCTGCTATAAGGAATAACCTTTCATCATCGCCTCTTTCAAGTCTCTCTGCTATCTCATTATTACTCAACAGGGATATCTCTGGTCTTATAAGTCCTTCTCTACGATGTTCTA
>CAZZLK010000025.1:0-9381 GCA_964655195.1 uncultured bacterium | reverse complement strand
GCTGTCTGGATCAGGGATAATTTGGGTCCGGAGACTCCCTGGCATGTGACAAGGTTTGTACCTCATTATCAGCTGAGAAATCTCTACGCCACCCCTCTATCAACCCTGGAGAAGGCTTACGATATAGGCAGAAGCTCTGGCCTTAAGTATGTGTACATAGGTAATGTACCCGGGCATAGATATGAGAATACTTACTGTTATAACTGTGGAAGTCTATTGATAGAAAGGTTTGGTTTTTCTATCGAAAGATACCTGATAAAGGAAAATAGGTGTCCCAATTGTGGGGCAGAACAGTATATAGTTGGGGGTAATTAGTTCTCTTTCTTTTTTTATCCTTATATGTTATAATATACCCCCAGGGGGTATTTATGGAGAAGGAAGTTTATAACAGGCTTGCCAGGATTGAAGGACAGCTAAGAGGGATATATGAGATGATAAGGTACGATAGACCTTGTAAGGATATACTTATTCAGCTCTTCGCAGTAAGATCCGCCTTAGATAGTTTGACCTCTTTTATAGTCAAGAACTATATAGAACAGTGTAAAAATGAAGAGTTCAGTCTGGATGATCTGAGTGAAATATTAGATCTACTGATAAAGTACTAGTAAAGAGGTGTTAATTATGAAAGAAATCGGAAGGGCATTGTTATTGATAGCCATCTTGATGTTTTTGTCCCTTTTTGAGGTTGGCATTACTTACGGCGCCTCCTCAGGTAATAAGTTGCCGTCTGAGTTGATAAAAGAAGCTCTGAAGAATAGAAAACCTTTTGTGATAGACTTCTATGCGGATTGGTGTCCTCCCTGCAGGGCTATGGCTCCTATAATAGAGAAACTGGAGAAGAAGTATAAGGGTAAGGTAGAAGTTATAAGGGTAAATGTGGATCTATCTCAAAACAGGTCTATCGTAATAAAGTACAAGGTAGTCAGTATTCCTACATTCGTTTTTATCGATAGTGAAGGAAAGATCTCTAATATAGTAATAGGATATAGAGAGAAGGAGGTTATGGAAAATGAATTCAGAAAACTCTTACAAAAACAGGATAAGAGCAGTAAATAATTCTAATTTTGATTCTGAGGTGATAGACTCTCCCATTCCGGTACTGGTAGATTTTTGGGCTGAGTGGTGTATGCCCTGTAAGATGCTGAGTCCAATAGTAGAAGAGATTGCTCAGGAGTTATCCGATAAGATTAAGGTGGCTAAGGTGAATGTCGATGAAAATCCTGACCTGGCTACAAGATATGGTATACAGGCTATACCTACCCTTCTAATCTTTAAAGACGGAAAGGTAGTGGGGGAGATTGTAGGTTATGTGTCCAAGAAAGTCCTCAAGGATAGACTGAAGGAAGCAATAGGATGAACAGGGCAGACCTCATTATAGTTGGAGGAGGACCGGCTGGTTTAACCTCTGCAATATACTCAGCCAGAGCCCTTATAGATACGATGGTAATAGAGAAGATGCTTCCTGGAGGACAGCCAGTTCTTACGTCATTTATAGAGAATTATCCTGGATTTCCGGATGGTATAAGCGGACCAGAATTTGCCGAGAGATTAGAGGCTCAGGCTAGGAGATTTGGGGCTAAGATTGTAACAAGTCAGCCGGTAGTAGAAGTCTCTAAGGTGGAGGATGGTTTTGAGGTAAAGACTGAGGGTGATTCTTTCTGGGGTAAAGCTGTTATAATAGCTACAGGGACTTCCCCCAGGAAACTCGGTGTCCCAGGAGAAGATACATTTACAGGTAGAGGAGTATCCTACTGTGCTGTATGTGATGGAGCCTTCTATAAGGATAAAGTAGTAGCTGTTGTTGGTGGAGGAGATTCCGCTATAGTTGAGGCTATCTACCTGACCCGTTTTGCCAGTAAGGTCTATGTAATACACAGGAGGAATCAGTTAAGGGCTGAGAAGATATTGCAGGAAAGGGCTTTTTCCAATCCAAAGATATCATTCATCTGGGATACGGTGGTCCAGAGTATAGAAGGTGAGAAAAAGGTAGAACTCTTGAGACTTAAGAATGTAAAGACCGGGGAGATATCTGAGATCTATACCGATGGGGTATTTGTATACATAGGTAGTATACCAAATTCGTCTATGGTAAAGGGTCTGGTGGAACTAGATGAAAGTGGTTTTATTATTACTGATAACCTTATGAGGACAAATATCCCTGGTATATTTGCCGCTGGAGATGTTAGAAATACTACCTTCAGACAGTTAGCCACAGCAGTAGGGGATGGGGCTATAGCGGCAAACACTGCTGAGAAATATCTGGGAGAGTTATCTTGGAGACATTAAAACCTATTATCCTGGGGATTATTCAGGGTCTGACTGAGTTCATCCCGGTTAGCAGTTCTGCACACCTTATTATAATAAGGGAATTATTGCACTGGGAAGATCTGGGTTTGAGCTTTGATATGGCCATACACCTTGGTACCCTTCTAGCGCTTATCCTCTATATGTGGCGGGACTGGTATGAGGTCATTACAAGGAGGAGAGATCTTTTATTCTTGATTGTAGTGGCAACCATCCCTGGGGCTATCTTTGGTCTTCTTCTGGAAGAGGTGGCAGAATCATATTTCAGGTCCTTAACCCTGATAGGCTTAGCTATGAGTATATTCGGTATTGTCCTTTTCTCTGTAGATAGAAAAAGCACACATAATAGGACCTTGAAAGACATAAAGTTGAAAGATGCTCTAATAGTAGGTTTTGGTCAGGTCCTGGCAATAATACCAGGGGTATCAAGGTCTGGAGCCACAATTACTTCCGCCCTTCTCTGTGGATTTAAGAGGGATGATTCTGCAAGGTTCTCCTTTCTTCTCTCTGTCCCTATTATAGGAGGAGCAGGATTGGTTTCCTTATTGAAGATTATTAGGAACCCAATCTCGGTCTCTATTACAGGGGTATCTTTGGGAATACTTTCAAGTTTTATCTTTGGTTATATTGCTGTCCATTTTATGCTTAACTATCTGAAGAGGCATAACACCAATGTATTTGTCTATTATAGGCTGATAGTAGGGGTATTCCTGATATTATTCAGCCTGATAAAAAGATAGGAGGGAAGATTTATGAGAGTAGTAGACCTTTCACTGCCAGTTTATAACGAGATGCCTGTTTATCCGGGCGATCCAAAGGTCTTCTTTATGAAGTACAGGAGCATAGAATCTGATGGGTATAATCTCACCCAGATGCTCCTCGGAACCCATACCGGAACCCATCTGGATGTCCCTCTACATTTTGTACAGGGTGGGGTAGGTATAGATAGTGTGCCTGTTGATAGATTTATGGGTGAGGCTTATGTGATTGATTTGAGCTATAAGAAGGCTGAAGAAGAGATAAAGCCTGAAGATCTAATTCCATATGAGAACATTATAAATCCTGGGAGTAAGCTACTGTTGAGGACAGATTGGTATAAGGTCCTGCCGGATAAAAGATACTTCAAGGAACAACCGAGGATCAGTTATGAGCTGGCTCTCTGGTTAGTTGAAAAGAAGATCTCTCTATTAGGCCTCGAGACTCCAACCATCAATCCCGTGGATAATAGAAAGCTTCATCAGACATTACTCTCAGGGGGAATAATACTGGTTGAGGCTCTTGCGCACCTAGAGGATTTAAAGAAGGATAAAGTCTTCTTTATAGCCTTACCACTCAAGATAGTAAATGGAGATGGTTCTCCGGTCAGGGCAGTGGCTATAGAAGATTTTTATGAGGGATGATTCTGTATTAGCCAACATTATAAGAAGCCTCCGTCCGAGACAGTGGGTTAAAAACCTTCTAATATTTGCCGGACTGATATTTTCTCAGAATCTTTTCAATATACATATGATATCCGAGACTGTACTTGCCTTTTTTATCTTCTGTATCGTCTCGGGCACTGTATATATTCTGAATGACATAATCGACCTACCACTTGACCGCGTTAACCCTTTAAAGGCAAATAGGCCTATTGCCAGTGGTAAACTCAGCGTTACTTATGCCAAATTAACTGTCTCCATTCTGATCCCTCTATCTCTTCTGGGGGCTTATCTACTAAATTTTCGATTTTTTATAGTAGTTCTATCCTATATAGCCCTTCAGATTCTATACTCTTTTTACTTAAAAAATATCCCTATACTTGATATCTTTTCCATCTCTTTTGGTTCAGTCTTAAGGGTTATAGCTGGGACAGTCGTTATAGATGTATCTATCTCTTCTTGGTTATTGATATGTACGATTCTACTTGCATTATTGCTTGCCCTGAGTAAGAGAAGATACGAGCTGACAGTTTTTGATGAAGATGCCAGATCTAAAAGAAGGGTTCTTGGTGAGTATAGCCCTTATCTTCTCGACCAGATGATATCGGTAGTTACATCTTCTGTCCTGATCACTTACAGCCTTTATACAATGTCCCAGGAGACTATAGAGAAATTTGGTAACAGATACCTAGTAGTTACTGTACCTTTTGTACTCTATGGAATCTTCAGATACCTTTATCTCATATACAAGAGGGGTCTTGGTGATAGCCCTGAAGGGATATTCCTGCTGGACAGACCTCTCCTGATAGATATAGTGCTCTGGATTATAAGTGTACTTTTGGTGATATACTTATTATAGGGGAAGAATAAAATGGGTAAAGCAAGAGTCTTTGTGTTAAAGACCAGTCCTGATAGTGTCCTAGAAGATTATGCCAGGCTGATGAGGTTGGCAGGTTATAGCACTTTCCTCTCCAGGGATACAGATATCATACTGAAGCTTAACCTCTCATGGACAAGATATTTCCCCGGTTGCTCTTCTTCTCCCTGGCAGTTAGAGGGTGTTATAAAGACTCTCCTAGAGGATGGATACTCCAGAGATAAGATATTCCCGGTGGAGAATAAGACCGTTGTGACAGACCCGATAAAGGGGGCTATGAACAATAAGTGGCTGAAGATTCTTGAAAAGTATGGGCTTCGTTTTACACCTCTGACCACCGTTAAATGGATAAGATATGAGCCCAAGAACAGGTTATTAAAACTGGATGAAATCTTCCCGGAAGGTTTTGAGATTCCCGAGATGTTCATAGGTAAGAACATCATACATCTTCCCACAGTCAAGACTCATGGCCATTCAATAACTACAGGTTCCATAAAGAATGCATTTGGTGGACTTTTGAAGGAGGTGAGACATCACTGTCATAAGTACATCCATGAGGTCCTTGTAGATCTGATGATCATACAGAGGGAGATCCATCCGAATATCTTTACAGTGATGGATGGCACCGTCTGTGGAGATGGTGCAGGTCCAAGGACGATGATTCCTAGGATAAAAAATTATATACTTGCAGGCTTCGATCCAGTTGCTATAGATGCGGTGAGTGCCAGGATGATGGGATTTGACCCCTTAAGCATCCCTTACATAAGGATCTCCAGCGAGATGGGGCTGGGAGTCGGTAATATCAGAGATATAGAGATAATAGGAGAAGATATCTCTGGAGTAGATTTTGGATTTAAGACAAAGCGTAGCCTTATTATATGGGGAGACCAGCTGGTAAGGAGGGGTCCTCTAAATTTTTTAGAGAAGCCTCTTTTACACTCCCCTTTAATGATTATTCCCACAATGGCTTCAAATATCTATCATGACTATATATGGTATCCAACTGTGGGGAGATTCAGGATAAGAGGATTTATGAAGACTGAGTGGGGAGATCTATTTAAAAAATACTGAAAGAGGTCTTATATGGAGGAGAGATTAAATAAGATTCTTGATAACAGAATTTTGTTTCTTCTGGTTCTGATCCTCAGTGTTGGTTATCTCTATGGAAGTATAAGGATCGGTTACAACATATATGATGAGGGTATCGTGGTCTATGGGGCAGATCGTGTACTTAAAGGAGACATCCCATATAGAGATTTCTGGACTATGTATGCCCCCGGACAGTTCTACACAGTGGCATTAATATTTAAGTTTTTTGGAACGAATCTCTTTGTCACAAGGATTTATAGTGCCACAATAAATCTTCTCCTGGTTTTACTGGTCTATTTTATTGTCAAGAAAGTCTCAGGTTACAGGATGGCTCTTTTGTCTTTTATACTTTCTACCCTCTGGATGGGTGGCTGGGGACTGTTTCATTCATCTCCCACACCTGCTGGAACATTCTGGAGCCTTTTCAGTCTATTATTCGTTGTGGATTTCCTCTGTAGGAGAAATCATCTGAGCCTCTTCATTGGAGGTATCCTTACAGGTATCACAGCTATATTCAGACACGATATTGGTGGATACACATTTATATCATCCACGGTGGTCTTACTGCCATATATCTATCTTAAAGTAGCTGATAGAAGTGTCAGGCGTACCATCTCAGTATGGCTTAGATATCTTGCAGGAACTGCTATAAGCTTTGGCCCTTTTGCGATCTATTTTCTGGTAAAGGTACCGATTAGAGATCTTATCTTTGATCTTATCATCTTCCCGGCGAGGGTCTTCCCCAGAGTCAGGGACCTTCCATACCCACCATTTGCTCTCAACTTCTACTCATTCCTCTTTTACTTTCCTATAATTATTTATATACTTGGCGGTATATTTATACTCCTGAATATCTCTAGATTGAAAGACCTTGATGGTAAAGACTGGAGCAGTATACTCTTCTGGATTATTGGGGTCTTTTTCTTTAACCAGGCTTGGGTAAGGTCTGATGTCCCCCATCTGCTTCCTACGATCATACCCGCCATAATGCTTTTGACTTCCCTCTACAAAAGTAATTTGATCAGATTGTGGGGAAGGGAAGGATACACTGTAAAGACCATTATTCTATTCCTTGCCCTTCTTCTAGTGCTCTCCCTATACAGGAATGCATTGAGGGGTCTTGTTGTTACCGTATATATCCTTCCCCTGGTACTTGGTACAGTTTTGATCCTTGTTATTTCTATCCCTATCAAATTGAGGTCCTGGTTCAAAGAGGGTTTCTTAAAGCTCCCTTCCCAGATACTGTCTGTGATATTATCTCTTCTTATCTTACTATCCTTTGTAAATACTGAGCTTAAGAACCTGCCGGTCTGGTTGTTCTTTTCATTTTCTAAACCAGGTCTAGTTCCCTCCCAGTTAAATAGGGCGAGAGGGATCTATGTCTTTGGGGATCAGGAGTATTTTCCCTTAACCGCTATCAGATTTATCCAGGCTAATACAAAACCAGATGAACCCATATTTGTTGGAAACTCTAGACATGACAGGATCTTTGTAAACGATATAATGTTCTATTTTTTGGCTGAAAGGCACAGTGCCACTAAATATCATGAGCTTCATCCCGGGTTAGCCACCACGGAAGAGGTACAACTTGAGATTATCGACGAGTTAAAGAGAAAGAATGTAAAGTTTATAGTCCTGTGGAGCGGGGCAGAGAATGTAACTGAACCGAATGAAAGCTCTTTAAGCTCCGGGGTAACACTGCTTGATGACTTTATAAGAATGAACTATGCGCCTGTTATGTATTTTGGTCCATATAAAATCCTTCAGAAGCTAATGCCGGGAGAGATAGGATGATCTACCTGATACTTGTATTTTCCCTCGTTGCCAATGCTCTTGCTAATGTGTTTATAAAGGCAGGGATGAAGAACTATAATGGTGGAATTAACGTCAGTTTTATTTCCCATATGTTAAAGACCCCTAACGTTATTATTGGACTTCTGTTCTTTGCCCTGGCATTTATAGGATATAGTTTTGTCCTTTCCAGACTGCAGCTCAGTATAGCATATCCTGTAATGACAGGTGCGGGTTTCTTAGTTGTATCAATATTCTCGTTGATCCTTTTTAACGAGCCATTCAATCTTTTTAAAATCTTGGGTATGGTCTTTATTTTTATCGGTATAATCTTCTTAGCGAGGTAGATTGTGTTATAATTAGTAATTGAAAACAACTTAAAAAGGAGGGAAAGAGTATGGCGGAAAAATTATTGAAAGTTGGTGTTATTGGGGCTGGAAGGATAGCTGAGATGAGGCATATCCCTGAATATCTGAGCAATAAGAATGTAGAACTTGTTGCCATAGCAGATATAGATAAAGTCCAGCTTGAAGAGATGGGGAAAAAGTTTAATATTACCAAACTCTACACAGACTACAAGGATATGTTGAAGAAAGAAAAACTTGATGCTGTAAGTGTATGTACACCAAACTATCTGCATGCTCCCATAACTATCGATGCCCTTAATCACGGTTTACACGTACTGGTTGAGAAGCCTATGGCTACCTCATTGGAAGAGGCGGACAGGATGATAGAGGCTGCAGAGAAGAATAAGAAGATCCTTATGGTTGGGCATAACCAGAGACTTGCTCCTGGGCATCAGATTGCCAAGAAGATAATGGAGAGTGGTATGCTTGGTAAGGTCAATATGGTAAGGACAGTCTTTGGCCATGCTGGTCCAGAGTTCTGGAGCCCAAGAGGTAAGTGGTTCTTCAATAAGAAAGAGGCTTTTGCAGGTGTTATGGCTGACCTTGGGATACATAAGGTAGACCTTGTGAGGTGGCTATTGGGTCAGGAAGTTAAAAGAGTCTCTGCATTTAAAGGCACCTTCGAGAAGAGTGGAGATGTTGAGGATAACGGTGTAGCTATTATGGAGTTTGAAAAAGGGACACTGGGGATCCTACAGGTGAGCTGGACTCTTAAACCCGGTGAGGATAATAGTACTATCATCTACTGCGAAAAGGGAATGCTAAAACTCTTTGCAGAACCGGATAAACCTGTGGTTGTGAGTTTAAGAGAGAAGGGCGATTATATGGCTAATTTTGCCCGAGGTGATATGTCCTTTGCCCTTCCACCTATGCAGACAAATGAGGTTGGTGGCCAGTTTAGTAGTGGAGTGATAGACTACTTTGTTGAGTGTGTACTTGAAAATAAGAAGCCTTTCATATCTGGAGAGGAAGGGAGGAAGTCTTTAGAGATAGTAATAGCAGTTCTCAAGTCAGCAGAGACAGGAGAGGTTATAAATCTCCCATTAAAATAGGAGGTGGTTCATTTGAAACTGGGCGTTTTTACTGTTCTCTTTCAGAATCTACCATTGGAGACTGCCCTGGATAAGGTTGTCTCTTATGGACTTTCTGCGGTAGAGATAGGGTGTGGAGGATATCCTGGAAATGCTCACTGTAAACCTTCGGAACTGCTAAAGGATAAAACAGCCATAAAGAATTTTAAGAAACTCTTTGAGGAGAGAAACCTCACTATAAGTGCACTGAGTGTCCATGGAAATCCATTACATCCACAGAAAGAGATAGCGGAGAAGTTTCATAAGGACTGGCAGGATACAGTTAGACTTGCCGGTGAGTTAGAGGTTCCTGTAGTTATAACATTCTCTGGATGTCCTGGAGATTCGGAAAATTCCAAGTATCCAAACTGGGTAACCTGTGCCTGGCCTCCAGACTACTTAGAGATTTTAAAGTGGCAGTGGGA
>CAZZLK010000024.1:0-7014 GCA_964655195.1 uncultured bacterium | reverse complement strand
GAAGCAGTCGATTACAAGACTCTTAAAAGGGAAATGGATTCGTTAAGAAGTCTAGCCTTTATAGATGAACTGACAGGAGTATTGAATAGAAGGGGACTTGAGTATTTTATCAACGAAAAGACAGTAGAGGCTAAAAGATTTGGGAAAAGATTCGGCATTCTATTTCTTGACCTTGATGACTTTAAAGATATAAATGATTCCTTTGGCCATAAGGTAGGGGATAGGGTATTAAAGATGGTAGCCGGAGTTTTAAAGAACAATTTAAGGGCAAATGATATTGTAGCCAGATATGGTGGGGATGAGTTTGTTGTTATAGCTGAGGTTACAAGAGAAGAAGATCTGAAGGTTTTAGTCAATAAGATAATGACGTTGATAAATAGCTCTTTTATCCAGGAAGATAACAGAGTAATTAAAGTATCTGTATCTATAGGAGGCGTTATCTCTGAAGGAGAAGACTTAGAAAAGTCCTTAGAAAAGGCTGACAGTCTTATGTACATAAGTAAGTCAAGGGGAAAGAATAGATTTACCCTATTACAAAGCTCCATTGATAAATGTTTATAAATATACAAAAGGAGGAGGGACTATGAAATTAGCCTGTCAGGAGAATCTGGTCAATGGCAGTAGTCTAAAAGAGAAGGTAGAAAAATTAGAGGAGTTTGGCTTTGACGGGGTAGAGTTATGGGGCAGGGGACTCAAGGAGAGATTAAACGAGGTAAAAGATGCTTTTAGAGGGCGGAATATCAGAATAAGCACGATCTGTTCAGGGTATGGGGGATGTCTCCTGGATCCGGATAAGAGAGAAAGGGAAAAGGCAGTGAATGATATAAAAGAGTTACTCTCTCTTTCCGCAGAGCTGGGGGCGGTTGGTCTGATAGTCGTTCCTATATTTGGTCCTCCAAGATTACCTGATCTAAGTCCTCTTATGGGGGTAAGAGAGCTAGAAAAGAAGCTCCTGGTAGAATTGCTGAAAGAACTTGGAGAATATGCCTCCAGTCAGGGGACCTATGTATTGCTTGAGCCTCTGAATAGATACGAGACCCACTTTATAAGGTCATTAAAGGATGGAAAGGAGATCCTGGATCTTACAAACAGTAAGGGATTGAAATTAATGGCTGACTTCTTCCATATGAGCATAGAGGAGGCAAATATTGCCGAATCTATATCTGAGAATGCAGATCTTATAGCCCATATACATCTGGCTGATAGCAATAGACTCTTACCGGGGATGGGGCATACAGATTTCTCCACTCCCTTCAAGGTCCTGAAGGAGAAAGGATATACAAATTATATGGCTCTGGAGTGCGGTGTGCCTGGAGACCCGGATGAACTCCTCCCGAAGACTGTAAAATTCTTAAGATCTATAATGTAGGAGGCTAGAGATGGCAGTCAGAATAGGGTTTATAGGTACCGGTGGAATAGCCCAGCACCATATGAATCAACTTATTCAGATAGAAGATACTAAGATCGTCTGCGGATACGATACCTCCAGCGAGGCTTTGTTAAAGGCATCAAAGAGGTTTGAGTTTACCCCTTATGATGACCTGGATAGAATGCTTGATTCAGAAGCTCTGGATTGCGTGTATATCTGTGTCCCTCCATTTGCCCATGGAGAGATAGAAAAGAAGGTAATAGAGAGGAATCTCCCATTCCTTGTAGAGAAGCCAATAGGGATCGACCTCAATACTGTAAAAGAGATACTTACTCTTATAGAAAAGAAGGGTATAGTTGTAAGCGTAGGATACCACTGGAGATATATGGAGACAACAAAGGAAGCCAGAGAGCTTATTTCTCCTGAGAAGGTAGGTATGATTTTGGGCTACTGGATGGGAGGATTACCTATGGTCCCCTGGTGGAGGAGGAAAGAGCAATCCGGAGGACAGTTTGTAGAACAGACCACACATATAGTTGACCTGGCGAGATTTATCATTGGAGATATAGAAGAGGTCTATGCCCTATTCGATAGACGACTCGTCTTTGACGTTGATGGGATGAACGTGCCAGATGTAGGTACAGTGAGCTTGAAGTTTAAAAACGGGGTAATCGGGAATATATCTAATACCTGTGCGTTGAACTTTGGTTATACGGTTGGACTTCATATCTACGGAAGGAACATAGTAATAGAGATTCTAGGCAATAAACTGGTTATAAATGAGCAGGGGAAAAGAATAGAAAAACAGGCAAAACTGAACCCCTCTCTGGAGGAGGACAAAATATTTATAAATGCAGTAAAGACAAAAGACCCTTCATGCATCCTTTCGACCTATAGAGATGCGACAAAGACACTGGCAGTCACCCTATCAGCGTGGGACTCTGTAGCAAAAAATAGCGCAGTAAAAGTCCCAGAGATATAGAAGCTACACCTATAAACCCATATTAACCAGGACCACCAGAGATACCTGACAGAAGGTCCCGCAGGCAGAGATACGTGTAACGCCTTAAAAGTTAAAAAGTCAAACTAACCCACTAACCATGCGGGGTTTTTAGTTTTAGGGGTGTCAAAGTTACGATAATACTGTCAATACTCCAGGGGGGTATCGGGGGACAGGGGAAAGATTCAGGGGGTAAACTCAAAGATGGTGTATTTAAGAGAAGCACCTTCTGTGAAGTGTCTTATGTTTTCTCATCAAGAAAATCTATCGTAACAATATCTAATTGCTCTGCTATTATTCTGAAATGTTTATCATAATGGAGGAGGTAGCACCCATAATTTTTTGCAATAGAGGCAATAACTATATCGATGGTAGGCACCGTAATCCCTTTCCTTCTGAGTTCATATCCAGTAATATAAGCAATTTGCCACACATCATCATTTAAGGGTAAGTTTTCGAGGGCTTCGAGTCTCGATCGCATGGCGTTATACTCTTCTTTATCACGACAACCCTGTAGTAGTTCTAAAACAATTATGTTGGTTGTTACAGCTGAAAAAGAACTAAGGGCTTCGATAACCTTTTCTTTTAACTTCTTATTGCCTGATTTCTTAAAACTTGCTATCCATGCAGACGTATCTATTAGTATTTTATCTTTCATCACGCATCTTCTCTAGGTCTTCAAGGTTAAGGTTAAAAGAATCATAGTTACCTATAAGTGACTTTAGTTCTTCAATCTTCTTGTATCTCAGATACTCCTTAAGAGCAATTAAAATAGCCTTCTTCTTTGTCTTAGTACCCGAGACCTTCATAACCTCAGAAATCAGGTCACCGTTTATGTCAATAGTTGTACGCATTATTAACCCCCATATATGCACATATATTTAGACACATAGTACATATTATTTTAGCACAATTAGACATATTTATAAATCCACATACGGCGACGTTCCTCAAAAATAATCTACCCGAAACTAGATTGTTTCACCAAAAAAGAAAGAATCCTTCCAGGTACCTTTATTAAATTCTTCACCTATATTATATCCTCTTCCATTAGCTCCATCTTTACTTCGCTTATACTCTTGAAGAAATGATATCTACTCCGGTGGCAATATCTATTTATTGGCAAGATAAATTATCGTATAATTTAACCCATAAGATATAAAAGAGGAAAAGCTTCACTGACGGAAGATCACTAAGGAGATAAAAAGAGTAAATGCAGGAGGATAAAAGATGCATCAGTATTTCGATCTGCATGATGTAAATCTATTTATAGGATGCCCTTCTGTTAAAGGGACATTTACCCCTGTATCCAGCGCTTCTGAGCTATTAGAAGAACTCGATGAGCATAATATCAAAAAAACCCTGGTATGGCTAGATATACCCCCTTGAATAAAGCCTCTTCGTGAGAAGAATTATAAGTTTTTCAGTATCTTTTGTCCCTCTTCGTAAGAGTTTTCATCAGAACCAAGCTCAATATTATGTCTCTTAGCTAGCTCATATATGTAGAAAGGACTCCTATCCAAGATATCGCATGCGTAAGATAGAGATATCCTCCCCTCTGCAAGAAGTTTAAGAACGTATCCCTCTGCTCCTTCATAAAGGATCTGTCTTAATGCAGTAGCCTTATCTACCCTTTCTTCAGTTGAACGTAGCTCTACAAGTTTCATAAGATTATCTGGCAATCTCAACGGATATACCTTACTCATCATTTCCCTCCTAACAGTATCAATTTAATTTTCTCATATACACTATTATTTATATAAGGCTTTAGCCTCTCTAGCTTCTCTAATCCTTCGAAAGGGTCTATAGTACCCTTTTCTACAAGGTACAACAATACATTACCAGGAGTAATAAATGGAATTCTATGCCTTTCTAAAAGGGTAATAAATCTTCTATCATCGCTAAGAATGACTGCATCTTTATTTCTGAAAAACAGGTGTAATACGGCAGTCTCTCCCTTACCTAATCCGGTAATCTCTTTTACAATATTATTAGCATCTTCACTGAATGCGAATTCTATAACATCAACACTTCTATTTTTTAATATCTTTTCTAACTCAAAAGCATCTTCATATAATTCTTCTTTCCCCTTTATTATCGTCTCTTCATACACCTCTTTAGGAATAAGACACTCAAAAACAGATAGAAGCTTATCAAGAATTCCAGCCTTATTTAACTTTATAAGCCCGTCACTGTCTAATATTAGCTTATTCATTCTTATACAAAATTATACATTGTTATACTAATTAAGTCAAGGTTTCGCTATCCAAAAAGATTTAAGTTACTGTTTTTCTCTTATACTTAAAGAAGTGGTAATATTCATTTATTGATGAGAAGAGATAAATTATTGTATAATTTAAGCCAATAAGATATAAGGAGGGAAATTCCCTGGTAGAAGAGACTACTGAGAAGAAAATAGAAGTGAGAATAAAAACAGGTAGCTTTCCCAAATACCGCCTGCTGGGGTCTGGGAAGGTCTTAAGGGCGGACTATAAATACCCCAGCTACCCAAACTGTATATTTGTATAGTTTAGGTACTCAGGTTTTTCTATGTTTCAAGACATTCTACAAAAAACATTTTTCCAGAACCGTATTTTGGACTATCTCTCTTTCCTTATTGCTTTAGTCGTTGGCATCATTATTGTTAGAATCTTCAAAAGCTTCATTTTAAGACACGTAAAGATATGGGCAGATAAAACTGAAACTGCTATTGGTGATTTTTTGATCTACACTATTGAGAAGCAGTTACTACCCTTATTTTATTTCGCTGCTTTTTATCTGAGCATCAGATTTCTGACTTTGAATCCCGCTCTAGAGAAAGGTATCAATACTTTAAGTGCAATTCTTCTGACTGTTCTTGGTGTACGTTTCTTACTGGCAATAATCATTAAGGGCCTTGAAAATTACTGGCTAAAGAAGTATGAGGATGTTGCAAAAAAAGGTGCTCTCAAAGGAATAATTACCGTGATAAAAATCATTGTTTGGGGCTTCGCTCTTTTAATCCTCCTGGATAATCTTGGTATCAAGATCACCCCACTAATTGCCGGATTAGGTGTTGGCGGTATAGCAATTGCTATCGCAACCCAGGAAATTTTAGGAGATCTATTTAGTTACTTTGTAATATTCTTTGACCGTCCATTTGAGATTGGTGATTTTATTGCCATTGATGATTATTTAGGGACAGTTGAATACATTGGCATCAAGACTACACGTATTCGCAGTTTAAGTGGAGAGCAGTTAGTATTTTCTAATACTGATCTCACTAATTCACGTATTCGTAACTACAAAAGGATGGCCAATCGCCGTGTGGTTTTTAGGCTGGGAGTTACCTATCAAACTTCTCCCCAACAGTTAAAAGAGATACCAGGAATAATTAAAGATATTATAGAAAGTATCGACGGCACAATCTTTGACCGTGCACACTTCTTTTCTTACGGAGATTTTAGCCTCATCTTTGAGATAGTCTATTATGTTATTGGAAATGACTACAAGAAATATATGGACATTCAGCAGGAAATAAATTTAAAGATAAAAGAAGAATTTGAAAAAAGAGGGATCGAATTTGCGTATCCAACTCAAACATTATACATAAGTGGCATCCTCCCTCCAACAAATTAAAGAGGCATCCCAACTTGGGATGCCAGTATATTCTGCAGGTTAGTTAACACTCCCCTTTCTCTTAGGGCAATTGCCCCAAGAGGCTCGAGTGTTTTTTCAGAATATCGAGTTATACCTTATAATGTAGGTTCACTACTCTGTATCACATTTCTATCTGTAATAGTGCCATCTGCGTTTATATCAAAAACATACCAGTATCTGTATCCAGAGGTCTGTTGTGTTGGTACATTATAAGTCTTAACAAGCTGATTGCCTATGTATACCTTAACCACTGCGCTAGAATGAGCAAGATCGCTACTTCCATAGTAGTGGTGGACATAGTACTTATACTTCTGGGTTAATCTTCTAAATATCGTAATTGTTTCTGGTCCATAGCTTGTTGTATCATCAACATCCAGATAAGCATGGGGGTAAGTATCAGGGTCTTGCGAGCCTTTATTAGCATAGAAAATATGGAAACCCAAAGTACCATCTGTATCTGATTTTGGTACAAGAAGGTGCGAGTCTAAGTCTTGCGGATTTTGCCCCCAGGTAAGTACTATCCTCCACTGGCCAGTTGGCATTATAGGGGATAGAGCAAAGCGGACATTTGTGGTCTCCTGTCCACCAACTACCAGCACCGGCTGAGATTCGGATATGTAACCCGACTTTTCGGCGGTTACATTCTGCACACCCGCAGGTACATTCTGTAGTCTATACTTTCCATCAGCCCCGGTAGTGGTACTTATGCCACCAGTTCTTACTGTTGCACCAGATATAGGAAGTCCTGTAGTGGCATCTACCACTTCACCAGAGATAGAACCAGTTTCTGTAATACAGCTCAGACATCCGCCTAACTGCCCCATAGCAAATATCATCAATACAGAAAGAATAAGTAGTTTTAGATATAACCTCTTCATACCAGCTTAACACTCCTTTCTTTCTTAGCTTTAGGGATTATAAAGAACCTCTTAGAGGAGAAATCTCCTTAAGAAACCCTTTATCTCCCTGGTAAAAATTAAACCATAAAATTCTATAAAAGTCAAAT
>CAZZLK010000023.1:0-34589 GCA_964655195.1 uncultured bacterium | reverse complement strand
CTGGCAAGTATAATAGCTATTAAAAGCCCAGACACTATGGATAAAACTGTTGAAATGATAAATGATCTATAAATATTATACAGGGCATTGTCCTCTCTATACAGATAAAATCTTCCCAGCTCCCTATCTCCTTCTATTACAGGGATGCTTACAGTGATATATCTACTCTGATATCCATAGCTCTCTGGACCAATGTTAGCCTCCTTGAGATTGGGATTAGTGGTATAGATCCTGCTGGGAATGGATAATACAATATCGGTCTGTAATACGGATTTCCAACTTCTTAAAATCTCTTCTGTGACAAGTTTTCCAAAGATCAGATAGGCATTATAGAAATTTATACCATCATTATCAAAGACTCCAGAGGAAGAAAACAGTATTAAGCCATCTTTACACAGGTAAAATCCGCTCTTAGTTGTCCCATCAGTGTTAATCAACTCCTCTACAGAGATCTCTGGAGATTTACCTTTCGAAATCACTTTACCATTACTTTTAACCAGTATTACGAGCTCATATCCAAAGTGTTGTCTTACCCATGGTTCCAGGTTCTCCCTTAGCCACTCTCTATCCTCTTCTCTAACCCCCTTTTCTCCCATCTCTGTCCATTTGGCATAGTCTTCAACGTTATGGGAAAGTCTAACTTTTTCCTGTGCCACAAGATAGAGAAACCCATCTTTGATACTTGTAGCTCTACTTCTAATACTCTCATACAAAATCTTTCTTGTATTGGAAAATATCGTATATCCGGTAAGGCTAGAGAATCCTATGAGGGTCAGAAATAGAATAATAAATATCTTTCTCTTCATAGCTAATACTTACCTTCAACCACCTCCTAGACACTAGGAATATTATACCACTGGTCTTTGAATTATCAATAGATTATATCTGCTGTTATTTTCATCAAATACTTGATTATTCTAAAACTCTGTGGTATATATCTTTAGGTTTTGCTAAGCTGGTTATTTAGAAGAGGTGTCTATTAGTATGGAAAGAATCTTATTGATGAAGGGTATTACCAAGAGATTTGGTGATATAGTGGCTAATGATAGGGTAGATTTTGAAGTTAATAGAGGAGAGATATATGGACTTTTGGGAGAGAACGGAGCGGGTAAGACCACTCTGATGAATATCCTCTATGGTATCTATACTCCAGATGAAGGAGATATATACATAGATGGTACAAAGGTTAATATAAGGTCCCCATATGATGCAATAAGGTTTGGCATAAGTATGGTCCATCAGAACTTTAAACTTGTCCAGTCACATACTGTGGCTGAGAATGTTGCCCTTGGGTTGAAGGATACAGGGTTCTTTTATCCGACTAGATTAGTTAAGAGAAAGATAGAAGAATTTTCCAAAAGATATGGGTTTAAGATAGACTCCAATACTCCAGTATGGCAGCTTTCTGCTGGAGAAAAGCAGAGAGTAGAGATAATAAAGGCATTCTGCCGTGATGCCAGGATCTTTATATTAGATGAGCCTACAACTATGCTCACCCCTATAGAGATTAAAGAGCTCTTTAACCTTTTAAAGTTACTTAAAGAGGAAGGGGTATCTATTGTTCTTATTACACATAAGCTTGATGAAGTTATGGAGGTTTGTGACAGGGTTACCATACTCAGAAGTGGTAAAAAGGTAGATACTGTAGATACTAGTAGGGTTGAGAAGGAAGACCTTGCAAGGATGATGTTTGGACAGGATATAAATTTAAGATCTAGGACCCAATTTGTGAGTAGTTTTGAGAATGACGTAATCTTAGAACTAAGAGACCTCACAGTTCTTAATGATAAGGGACTTGTAGCGGTTAAGGATGTCTCCTTTGATATACATAGGGGGGAGATCTTTGGTATAGCCGGGGTTTCTGGCAATGGGCAGAGAGAACTTATAGAGGCTATAACTGGGCTGAGAAAGGTAGCTAAGGGAAGTATAAGGATACTAGGGGAAGATGTAACGAATATGAAGGTAAAAGAGATACTTAACAGGAGGGTGGCTCATATCCCTGAAGAAAGAATGAGGTTAGGGATAGTTCCATCTATGAGTCTTGAGGATAATGTAATCCTCAGAAATTATGATAAATCACCATTTTCCAATAGATTATTGTTAGATTATGGTGTGATTTCTGATTATGCCAAAGAACTTATAGCTGAATATAGGATATCTGCATTGGATTCAAAAGTACCGGCAGGTACCCTGTCCGGGGGAAATATACAGAAGCTTATCCTTGCCAGAGAACTTTCTATCTCGCCAGTCCTTATAATTGCCAGCCATCCAACACAGGGATTAGATATCAGGTCTTCACAGCAGATTCATAATTTGCTCCTGAAAAAGAAAGAAGAGGGGTGCGCTATACTTTTGGTCTCTGAAGACCTTCAGGAACTTTTAGATCTGAGTGACAGGATTGCAGTGATGTTTAATGGGAGTATAAGAGGGATAAAAGATATAGAAGAAGTAAGCATAGAAGAGATTGGTTCTTTAATGGTAGGTGTATAAGTAGATGCTAATAAAATATAAAACCTTATGGCTTTCTATCCTGGTGATAGCTCTTGGCCTTCTGGCTATATATCTGATTTCTGGTATTAGACCAGACATTATATTTAAAAGCATAGTTATATCTGCCTTTGGCAGTATTTATGGATTCAGTGAGACATTAACAAAATCTATCCCCCTAATGTTGTGCGGGTTAGGATTATCTCTGGCTTTCAGGTCTTCTGTATGGAATATAGGAGCCGAAGGACAGTTATTGATGGGCGCTATAGGTGCTACCTGGGTAGTCCTGTATATTATGCCCAATGCTCCTGGGCCTATACTTATACCAGTTATGTTTCTGGTAGGGGCAATATTTGGGGGGGTATGGGCTCTTATCCCCGCGATCTTGAAGGCAAAGTTCAATCTGAATGAGATTATTGTATCTCTTATGATGAACTATATAGCTATAGAACTCGTAAATTATCTGGTTTATGGACCCTGGAAGAGTCCATATGAGTGGGGTTTCCCTTACTCGACAAAATTTCCGCTATCTGCACAACTGCCAAGGATTTCAAATACCAGGATCCATTATCCGACACTTATAATAGCAGTAATAATCGCTGTTATTCTCTATATCATTCTGAATAGATCAAAATTCGGATATGAGATAAGAGTTGTTGGTGATAATATTGAAGCGGCAAGGTATGCAGGCTTGGATATATCTAGAGTAATTCTCCTGGTTCTTATACTGAGTGGTGGATTAGCCGGATTGGCTGGGGTAGGTGAGGTGGCAGGCATACATCACAGGTTGAGGGTTGCAAGTGGTATATCACCAGGTTATGGCTATACAGCAGTAATAGTTGCCTGGTTAGGGCGTTTAAACCCCATCCTAATCATCATTGTCTCTTTCCTCTTTGGAGGACTTCTGGTTGGTGGAGATGCCATTCAGGTCTCTTTAGGACTACCAGGAGCAACTATAAACTTTATAAATGGCCTTATACTTATATTTGTTCTGGTTCAGAGTTTCTCAAGAGGGAAAATCTCTCTTGCTAGAAAGAGGAGAAGCGAGATATGAGTATCATTATAGATATCCTAAAGGCTACAATACCTGCTGGAACACCTCTTTTACTGGGAGCTTTGGGAGAGATATACGCAGAACGTTCTGGAATTCTGAACTTGGGGGTAGAGGGGATGATGATTATGGGTGCCGTATCAGCTTTTGGGGTAACAGCTATGACCAATAATGTATGGCTTGGTATATTGATCTCCTCTATAGTTGGCGGGGGGATGGCTCTTATACATGCCTTCAATAGTATAACTCTAAAGGCTAATCAGACACTTTCTGGCTTATCACTTACAATGTTAGGGTTAGGATTAAGCGGACTTATAGGTAAGAGATATATAGGAATGCCGCTACCCGGTAAGCTTTATAATTTTCCTTTTGGGATTTTAAAAGATATACCAGTTATAGGTCCTATCTTTTTTGACCAGGACCCCATAGTTTATATATCCTATGTATTAGCCCTTGTCTTTTGGTTTCTTCTCTTTAACTCAAGATTTGGGATTGAATTGAGAAGTGTGGGCGAGAGTCCAGATGTGGCAGATTCTGCAGGAATCAATGTATCTAAGATTCAGTATCTGGCAGTTATCATAGGGGGTATGATGGCAGGGCTTGGAGGCGCCTATCTTTCGGTGGCATATGCTCCTGCTTGGATAGAGGGTATGACTGCAGGGATGGGCTGGATAGTTCTCGCTATCACAATCTTCTCTCTATGGAGGCCAGAAAGAGCTATTATTGGCTCTTATCTTTTTGGGGGCATAAGAGTCCTACAGTACAGGCTCCAGCCCTTTGGTATTTCTCCCAATCTTCTGAATATGTTACCATTTATATTTACCATACTTGTACTGATGATTGCTTCTAGAGAGATTTCTAAGAAAAAGATATCTGCCCCCTCGAGTTTGGGGGTCCCTTATTTCAGAGAAAAAATACTGTAGAAGGAGGTTCGATATATGAAGGGTAAATTTCTGGTAGTCTTAAGTCTGATTTTACTGGTTTCTCTTGTTCTAAATACCGCCTTTGGGGTAGGAGCGGAAAAGAAGCTGAGGGTAGCATTTATCTATGTTGGTCCTGTTGGGGATTATGGCTGGAGTCATGCCCACGAATTGGCTAGACAGTATCTTATCAAAAAGCTTCCCTGGGCTGAATTTCTACCACCGGCAGAATCGGTACCGGAATCTGATGTGGCCAGGTTTATAGATAGATTTGTAAGGGAAGAGAAGGCTGATGTTATCTTTACAACCAGCTTTGGGTATATGGATGCCACTATAGAGGCTGGTAAGAAATATCCTGATAAGATATTCTTCCATTGTTCGGGTTATATGAGGAGTAAGAACGTCGGAACATACTTTGCAGAGCTCTATCAGATCTACTATCTGAATGGACTTATGGCAGGCGCTCTTACAAAGACAAATAAGGTTGGTTATGTTGCTGCCCATCCGATACCTGAAGTAATAAGACATATAAATGCCTTTGCCCTGGGGGTTCAGGAGGTAAATCCAAAGGCAACGGTCGATGTCCGTTGGCTCTTTTCCTGGTATGATCCATCTAAAGCCAGAATGGCTGCTGAGAGTCTGATAGCTGATGGATGTGATGCTTTAGCCTTTACCGAAGACAGTCCAACAGTGGTGACAGTTGGTGAAGAGTATACCAAGAAGGGGAAGCAGATTTACACATTTGGCCATTATAGCCCGATGCAGAAGTATGGTCCTAACTCCTGCGTAAGTGGTCAGTTAGTTCATTGGGAAGTCATCTATAAAGATATTCTGGAGAAGATAAGACGAGGAGTCTATACAAATACTAATCTGGAAAATGTGGACTACTGGTGGCTGTTAAAGGAGAAGGCGGTTGAACTCGGTGGAGAATTCGGGGTTCCTATAAATCCCAGATTCGTTTCTGCACTCAAAGAGAAGAAAGTTGTAGACCCTGTGTTTGGCAGGATAAGTGTCTATGATCTAATTATGAAGAGATTATCTCAGATGAGGGCAAATCCAGAAAAGTTCGATCCATTCACAGGGCCGATAAAAGATCAGACCGGAAAGATCAGAATAGAGGCAGGGAGAAGAGCTACTCACGATGAGCTCTGGAATATGGACTGGTTTGTCTCTAATGTGATAGCCAAGATCCCCAAGTAGAGTCTACTTATATTTTTTAATAAAGGGATAGGAATTCTCCTATCCCTTTATTTTTTCTAGAAGATAAAGGATGTTGGGGAATGGTGTCCCGTCCCCGTATATCTCGTAGTAAGACCTTAAGGCAAAGATATCAGTCATACCTGCCAGATAATCCCCTATCCCTCTTACGGTTTCTTCTTTACTACAGGCATCTAATCCTATACGATCAGGATTAGACTCATAGAACTTAAACAGCTTTTGTATCACTACTTTTGCTCCGGTCTCCCATCTTCTTACGTTGGGGTTCTTGTATACTTTCTCGTAGAGAAAGTCTTTTAAATCGTCCAATGCCTTTACTACTCTTGTATCCATATCAAAGAAGGGTTTATCTAGGGAGGCAGATACTAAACTGGTTACCATTGTATTTACCCTTTCGGAGCGATTTCTACCCAGTATCCTTACTATCTTATCAGGAATCTCTTCCTCCGATATTATTTTGGCCCTTATCGCATCATCTACGTCATGATTTAGATAGGCTAATCTATCGGAGATGAGTACCACATGAGCCTCAAAAGTAGATGTCTTGGAAGGATAACCCAAGAGACTCTCCAGATTCTGGGAACCTTTAGAATGATTCTCTATTCCTTCAATAACTTGAATTGTAAGGTTTAGTCCTCTCTTCTCTCCTTCCGGGGTAAATCTGTTTTCGAGAAATTCTATAACCCTTACACTCTGCTGAGCATGGTGAAATGGTTCTCCTAGCTTTTCTCTGTATATATCATCCAGGACCTCTTCTCCTATATGCCCAAAAGGGGTATGTCCCAGATCATGACCCAACGCTATGGCTTCTACAAGGTCCTCATTCAATCTTAATGCCCTTGCTATTGTCCTTCCTATCTGAGCCACTTCTAATGTATGTGTCATCCTTGTACTGAAGTGATCACTCTCGGTAGGAAAAAATACCTGTGTCTTATGTTTTAATCTTCGAAATGCTTTGGAATGTATTATACGATCTCTATCCCTCTGGAATGCAGTCCTGAGAGGACAGAGAGGTTCTTCTTCCTTCCTTATAGCGTATATACTCTTTGTGGCATATGGTGAAAGCTCAATCTCCTCTAACTTCTCTATAAGCTCCCTTACAGACATAATCTATCCTTTTATGACCCCTAAGGGTTTCATTCTTGCTACTCTTCTGGATATTCCGGAACCCTCTACTATCTCCACCACCTTCTCTACATCCTTGTATGCCTCTGATGCCTCTTCTGCCAAACCTTTTATGTTGTCAGTTCTTACCATAATGCCTTTTTCTGAGAGCTCTTCTATAACCTCTTTTCCTGTTATCGAACGTTTTGCCCCAGCCCTGCTCATCACTCTGCCGGCTCCATGACAGGTAGAGCCGAATGTATCCTCCATAGCCTTTTCTGTCCCTACAAGTATATAGGACGCTCTTCCCATGTCTCCTGGGATAATAACTGGTTGTCCAACTTCTTTATATACCTCAGGTATCTCTGGATGAAACTTTGGGAAAGCCCTGGTAGCTCCTTTTCTATGGACGCACACCTTCACCTTTTCTCCGTCTATATTATGAGTCTCTATCTTTGCTATATTATGAGCCACATCGTACAGTACGTTCAGTCCTAATTTATGAGCTCCCTTTCTGAAGACGACCTCAAAACTTTCTCTGATCCAGTGAGTTATACATTGTCTATTAGCCCAGGCATAATTTGCTGCACATACCATAGCTGAGAAGTAATTTTTCCCTTCAGGGCTCTCTATAGGAGCACATGCCAGCTGTCTGTCAGGTAGTGATATGTTGTATTTTTTGATCGCATTCATCATAACTGATAGATAATCAGTACATACCTGATGACCAAAGCCTCGAGACCCAGTATGTATCAGTATGGTTACCTGATCTTCGAATAACCCGAAGATCCTGGCTATCTCAGGATCAAAGATCTTCTGGACTCTCTGTATCTCTATGAAGTGGTTACCTGAACCAAGTGTACCTAACTGTGGGGCGCCTCTTTCTCTGGCTTTTCCACTGATAACATTAGGATCAGCCCCTTCCATAGCACCGTTCTCTTCTATCCTTTCCAAGTCCTCCTCCCATCCATATCCTTTTTCTACAGCCCACCTGGCACCTTTTATCAAAACCTCGTCAAATTCTTTCCCCTTTACCTTTAATTTCCCTTCTGATCCTAGACCCGAAGGGACATTGACAAATATCGCATCTAATAATGCAGATAGTTTAGGTTTTACCTCGTCTACTGTGAGATTTGTAAGTATAAGCCTCGTTCCGCAGTTTATGTCATATCCAACACCACCAGGGGAGATTACCCCATCCTCTACCCTGGTGGCAGCGACTCCTCCTATGGGAAAACCATAACCCCAGTGAATATCAGGCATAGCAAGGGAGTATTTTACTATTCCAGGTAAAGTTGCTACGTTTGCTACCTGTTCAGGAGATTGATCCTGGCAAACTACCTCGATCATCTCCTTATCTGCATATATAATACCTGGAACCTGCATCCCTTTCTTATATTCCTTGGGAATCTCATATCTATAATCGTCTAGTTTTTTGATTGGACCTGACCATTTCTCGCTCATAAAACATCACCCCTTTTTTCAATTATAGCATAGTATTTGGTATACTTATACTTGGGAATAAATTTAAAAGTTTTTCACCAGGAGGGTATTATGAAGTTCTCTGAGTTGGCTGATTATTTTGAAAAGTTAGAAGCTACCACCAAGAGGAACGAAATGGTAGCTTTATTAGCTGAACTATTTAAAAATCTGTCTCCTGAAGAGGTGGAGAAAGTTGCATATCTCTGTCAGGAGAGATTAGTACCTAACTATGAAAAGATAGAATTCGGTATGAGTGAGAAATTGGTTGCTAAGTCTCTAGCCAAGGCATTATCTAAGGATGAAGAAGAGGTTTGGACGCTATATAAGGAGATCGGGGACCTGGGAGCCTTAGCCCAGAGGTACATTGGTGAGGGTAAGGGCGAACTTGAGATCTTAGATGTTTATAACAGACTTATGGAGATTGCTACCACAACAGGAAAGGGTTCTATCGAAAAGAAGACGGATAGACTGGCTGAATTGTTTTCCCATCTCTCTGGAAAAGAGGCTAAATATATAAGTAGGATAGTCCTGGGAAGGCTGAGACTTGGAATTGGTGACCCTACCATATTAGATGCATTCTCTTATGCATATTCAGGGGATAAAAGCCTTAGACCTGTTATTGAAAGAGCATATAACCTCTGTTCTGATTTAGGACTGGTAGGATTTACACTCTTTAGCAAGGGGTTAGATGCACTTAGAGACTTTAAGGTTCAGGTTGGAAAGCCTATAAGGATGGCTTTAGCAGAGAGACTTCCTTCTGCTGAAGAGATTATCTCTAAGATAGGGAGATGTTCTGTTGAACCTAAATTTGATGGGTTCAGATGTCAGATACATAAAGATGGAGATAATATAAAGATATTTTCAAGAAATCTTGAAGATAATACAGAGATGTTTCCAGATCTGGTTGAAGGTGCCAGAAAGCAGATAGGCGCCGAAAAAGCCATAATAGAAGGGGAGGCTTTAGCTTTTAACGAAGAAGCCCAGGAGTTTTTCCCATTTCAGGTAACTGTTCAAAGAAAGAGAAAGTATGAGATAGAGACTGTAATGGCAGACTTGCCTCTCAAGTTATTTGCCTTTGACCTTTTATACGTTGATGGTGAGGATTATACCCCCAAGCCTTATATAGAAAGGAGAGAGAAGCTCAAGAGTCTGATACTTCCCGGTGATGTTATTATGGTTGCGGATTCTATCATAACAGAAGACCCAAAGGAATTGAATCTATTCTTTGAGAATGCCATAGGCAGCGGACTGGAGGGTATAGTTGCTAAAAGGGTGGATGCTCCTTATCAGGCTGGAGCGAGGAATTTTAACTGGATAAAGCTTAAAAGGAGTTATAAAGGTGAGCTTACCGATACGGTAGACCTGGTTATTCTCGGTTATTACGTTGGTAGAGGGGCAAGGGCAAAATTAGGGATAGGTTCTTTACTTGCAGGTGTATACGACCCTGAGAGTGATACCTTTAAGACTGTGGCGAAGATAGGTTCTGGACTTACCGAAGAGGAGTGGATTAAGATGAAGGGACTTTTGGACGAGATAAGAGTTGATAATAAGCCCTCAAGAGTAGTTTCTATTTTAGAGCCCGATATCTGGGTAGAGCCTAAGTATGTTGTAGAGGTAAGAGCTGATGAGATTACTAGAAGTCCTGTACATACAGCAGGTAAAGACGAGGGTGAATTGGGTTATGCCCTAAGATTCCCCAGGGTGGAGAAGTTTGTCAGGATAGATAGAAAACCTGAAGATGCTACTACTGTTCAGGAGATACTAGAGATGTATAATATGCAGAAGAAAGTCGAAGTTAAGGAGTGATATATGTCTAGTAGATTTTTAAGAGAAGACTTAAGCCTATTTTCTCCTTATTCAGTTACTTATTCCCCTGACCTTATAAAGCTAGATGCTAACGAGAATCCTTTTGAGCTACCGGATGAGGTGAAGGAAAGGATAAAAGAAGAATTTACAAATCTACACCTTAGGATCTATCCTGATCCTACCGCTTTTGAGCTTAGAAGATGCATATCCTCATTTATAGATGTTGAAGGACTAGATGAGAGTAATATAGTTTTGGGTAATGGCTCAGATGAGATACTTCAGTATATATTTATCGCCTTTCTGAATAGAAAAGACTCTGTGCTCTATCCTAATTTATCCTTTGAGATGTTCTCGATACTTTCACAGATAGCTGGAGCAAGAGATATAAGGCTAGATCTGAATGAATCCTTAACTCTAGACCTATCTTCTGTGATTAATGCATTAGTTACTTATAAGCCTAAGATTTTCCTTCTATGCAGACCAAACAATCCAACTGGATGGGCTATGCCTAAAGAAGAACTCCTTGTTATATTGGATAAATCCAGAGAACTGGATACGCTAGTAGTTATAGATGAAGCCTACAGTGAATTTATGGGGGAAAGTCTTGCGTATCTTGTGAGAGATTACGATAATCTCATTATACTGAGGACATTTTCTAAGGCGTTTTCTCTGGCAGGTTTGAGACTTGGTTATGCGATCTCCAATGAGGAGATTATAAGGGATCTTATGGCTGTTAAACTCCCATATAATGTGAATATATTTTCTCAGATGGTAGGAAGGGTCGTACTGGAGTACAGCGATATGATCCTTTCAAGGATAAGGTTTATTGTAGAGGAACGGGAGAGAGTTTACAGGAAGCTTCTTGAGCTTCCCAGGGTGAGGGTATTTCCATCGAGTGCAAACTTTTTATTCTTCTACTGCGAAGAGGAGAATCTAATGGATGAACTGCTCTCATATGGCATCAAGATAAGAAGATTTGAGCCAAGACAGTGTCTTTTGAAGAATGCATACAGAGTTACTATAGGAAAGAGAGAGGATAATGATAGATTTATTAATGCTATGGAGGAGATACTCAGTTGAAGCCAGAGATTATAGTGTTTGATATTGATGGAGTCCTGATAGATACTTCCAGATCTTTTAGATGCGCAGTCTCCAGAACTGTTCAGTATTATATAACTGAGATTTTGGGATATAGAGATACGGGAATACTTATAAAGCCTGAAGAGGTGCAACTGTTCAAGTTAGCTGGGGGGTTTAACGATGACTGGATACTATCCCAGTCTGCTATACTTTTCTTTTTATATAAAGGATTAAAATATAAACTTAGTGATACAGGTTCAATAAGATTAGCTCCACCTGGTCTTATAGAATTTACTGACGCTATATCCTCTTATAAGGATGGAGGGTTAGAAAAGACAAGGAGATATCTTGCAGATTTGGATGGCAATATTCTTAATAAGGCAGAAGAGAGTCTTGATAGGAGTCTTGTGATAAGAATATTCCAGGAGATATATGCGGGTTCAGGTTATGTAAAGAGACTTTACGGGATTGAACCCCTTTTAGGAAAAGAGGAAGGGCTATGGAAAAATGAAAGAGTTATCCTGGATAAGAATCTTCTTCTGAATGATGTCTTTTATGGTATATATACTGGTAGAACCGCCTCTGAAACTCAACTGGCTTTAGAGATACTGAAACTAGATATTCCATCAGGGGCTATTGTTACTATGGGGTCTTCCATAGTAAAACCTGATCCGAAAGGTCTTGAGATTATAAGAGAGTATTATAAGAAGAATATACTGGCTTTTGTTGGAGACTCTATGGATGATGTTTTGAGCGCTATAAATGCAAAGGCTATTCCAGTTGCTATCGCCAGTGATAAGCTTTCAAGGGAGAGGTTCTCTCATTATACCAGTTTTATCTTTAGTGACGTAAACGAGTATCTCAGATACCTTAGAGGTTCAGAGTAGAATTTCGATTTATAAGAAAGTTGTAAATGATATTGACAACTTTCTTATAATATGATATTATATTTGTCGTGGAAGAGCTATGAACAAGAATAAGGAGCCAGTTTACCTTATAAGTGTGACTGCAAGGCTCCTGGGGGTTCACCCGAGGACCTTGCGAATATATGAGGAGTGGGGGCTAGTAACCCCAAAGCGTATAGGTAACAGGCGATTTTACTCAGAAGAAGATCTGGAAAAGTTAAGGCTCATCACCTGCCTTACCAATAAGGTAGGAATGAGCCTGGCGGGGGTAAGGTTGATAATGCAGATTGAGGAGGAACTGGCTTCACATAACTTGGATAGGGTGTTTATAGAAACACTTAAAGAATTATTAGAAAATTTTTGAAAGGAGGTGTAGGATATGGCATTAAGAAGATGGGACCCATTTAGAGAGATTGAATCCTTAAGGAGAGAGATGGAAAGACTCTTTGATGAGGTCTTTGAGAGGACTCCCTTCTTTAGAAGGGAACCTATGATTGAGACTGCGGAGGAGTTTAGAAGAGTATGGACTCCGGCTTGCGACGTCTATGAGACGGACAAAGAGATCGTAGTTAAGGCCAATCTCCCAGGAGTAAGTAAGGATAATGTAGAGGTAATTGTCACAGAAGATTCTATAACAATCAAGGGACAGGCTAAGGAAGAGGCAGAAGTAAAGGAAAAGAACTACTACAGAAGAGAATTAAGCTACGGAGCATTCGAGAGAGTGATACCTCTACCTGTAGCCGTAAAATCCGAGGAAGCTAAGGCTACATTTAAGGATGGAATACTCGAAATAAGAGCTCCCAAGCAAGAAGTTTCTCCTAAAGGGAGAAAGATAAACATTGAGTAAACAGTCTGGGGGCACTCAAGGTGCCCCCAAAAAGATTTTGGAGAAGAAAGGAGGGAAACAGGATATGTTATGCGATGTTTGTCATCAAAGAGAAGCTACGGTGCAGTATACGCGTATAGTAAATGGGAGGAAGACGGTAACCAATCTCTGTAGTGAATGCGCCAGAGAGCAGGGATTGTTAAGTGGAAGAAAATCTCTTTTTGATTTTGGCTTTGGCGGTTTTCCTGATATACTTACGAGATTCTTCTATCAGCCAGAGTTCGAGCCAGTATCTGATACTGTCTCTGAAAGCGCTGAAAAGGTTCTAGTAAGTGCAGAAGAAGAGGCGAGGAGATTAGGGAGTGGCAGGATAAATCCGGAACATATACTCCTTGGCATAATACAAGAAGGTAATATTGGGGTAAAGATACTCTCAAATCTTGGAGTAAATATAGAAGAGTTAAAGAAGGAGATCGAGGAGAATGCTGTTCCTTCTCCTTTAGAAGGTGAAAGGACTGTTTCTCCTGAGGTAAAGCAGATTATAGAGAGAGCCAGCGATGAGGCTAATTCACTAGGAGATAACTATGTGGGTGCCGAACATATACTCCTTGCCCTACTAAAGGGTAGAAATCTACCCGCACAGATACTCAACAGAAAAGGAGTGAATTACGAAAGAGTGAGAGAAGAACTGTTGAAATCCAGGAGGACTTCTGCCAAGAGATATAGGGGAAAGAGCTCTACACCGACTCTTGATCAGTTCAGTAGGGACTTAACCCAGATGGCAAGAGATGGTAAGCTAGACCCTGTGATTGGTAGAGAAGAAGAGATAGAAAGAGTAATAAGGATACTCTCTAGAAGGACAAAGAATAATCCGGTCCTTATAGGTGAACCAGGGGTTGGTAAGACAGCTATTGTTGAAGGACTGGCCCAGAGGATAGTAAAGGGTGAAGTTCCGGAGTCTCTTGCCAACAAGAGAATAATGGCTTTAGATATGGCAGCTATAGTAGCTGGCACTAAGTATAGAGGAGAATTTGAAGAGAGACTTAAAAGGGTGGTCGATGAAGTTATAAATAGTAACGGAGAAGTGATACTCTTCTTAGACGAACTTCATACTATCGTAGGTGCTGGAGCGGCCGAAGGGGCTATAGATGCTTCCAATATCTTGAAACCAGCTCTTGCCAGAGGAGAACTTCAGTGTATCGGAGCTACCACACTTGACGAGTACAGGAAACACATCGAGAAAGATGCCGCATTAGAGCGTAGATTCCAGCCTGTCCTAGTCAGAGAGGCTACTGTCGAAGAGACGATAGAGATTTTGAAGGGGTTAAGAGACAGGTATGAGGCTTATCACAGGGTTAAGATTACAGATGAAGCGATATACAATGCAGCTGTTCTCTCTGACAGGTACATTACAGATAGATATCTACCAGATAAGGCAATAGACCTTATAGATGAGGCATGTGCAGATGTAAGACTTAGAAGCGTCTCTCCTCCACCAGAGATAAAAAATCTCGAAAAGGAGATAGAAAGAATAGCTAAGGAGAGAGAAGCTGCTGTAAATGCCCAGGAGTATGAACGTGCAGCTACATTAAGAGATAGAGAGAAAGAACTTCAGAAAGAGCTTGAAGAGATCAAGAAGAAGTGGGAACAGGATAGGCTTAAGGAAAAGGCTGAAGTCACTGCAGATGATATAGCTAGAATAGTATCTAACTGGACAGGAGTTCCGGTAACCAAGATATCCGTAGAGGAGAGTAAGAAGTTACTTGATATGGAAGATATCCTGCACCAGAGGATAGTTGGACAGGATGAAGCGGTTAGAGCCATATCTCAGGCTATAAGAAGAGCTAGGGCAGGATTAAAAGACCCCAACAAACCAATTGGTTCATTCCTCTTCCTCGGACCGACAGGTGTAGGTAAAACAGAACTGGCAAGGGCTTTAGCTGAGTATCTGTTTAATGATGAGGATGCACTGATCAGATTGGATATGTCTGAATATATGGAGAAGCATACAGTCTCCAGATTGATTGGTGCACCTCCAGGATATGTGGGATACGAGGAAGGTGGACAACTTACAGAGGCGGTAAGGAGAAGACCGTATTCTGTAATACTCCTTGACGAGATAGAAAAGGCTCATCCAGATGTATTTAATGTCCTTCTTCAGATATTAGATGATGGTAGACTTACTGATGGACAGGGTAGAACAGTAGACTTCAAGAATACTGTTATAATTATGACCTCCAATATAGGTGCACCACTTATAATGGAGAAGCTAAAGGGAGGAGAGGATCCAAAGGTATACAATGAGATAAAGGCGGAACTTACAAAGCAGTTAAACTACTACTTTAAGCCAGAATTTTTGAATAGGATAGACGAGATCATAATCTTCCATTCACTGACGCAAGAACAGATAAAGCAGATTGTGGATCTTATGCTGAATAAGGTTTACCGTCAGATAAGGGCTCAGGGTATGAATATGGAAGTTACTGAAGAAGTAAAGGATATACTGGCTAAAGAGGGTTATGAACCATCCCTTGGAGCCAGACCTCTGAGAAGAACTATTCAGCGTCTCATAGAGAATCCCCTCTCAGAGCTACTACTTAGAGGTGACTTTAAGGAAGGGGATACCATACTGGTAACTGTAGAAGATGGACAGATAACCTTTAAGAAGAAGGCCAGTGAACCTGCCACTTCTACAGAGCAGAAAGAATAAAGGACGGCCCCCCTAGAATTTCTAGGGGGGTAATTGTTTTACACTACACTTGATAATATTATATGAAAGTAGTAAAATGTAACTGCAAACAGGAGGGGACATAATGAGATATCTAATCTATCTTGTAATAGCAATAATAGTGGGGGGGATAGCAAAGATCTTTCTAAAGGATAAGTTGGTTGGTGGAATATGGGGTCTTATCATTTCTGCCTTTATAGGAAGCTGGTTGGTAGATATTTTCCTCTCTTCGATCAGGGTCTATAATGTGAATATCATCTCTGCTGTACTGGGAGCAGTTGTTTTTATATATATCTATAGTATAATTTTTATGAAGAAGCAATCTTAAGGAGAGTCTGATTATGTGGGATAAGTTTACTGATCAAGCAAGACGAGTGCTGACATTAGGAAGAGAAGAAGCCAGAAGACTTAACCATAATTATCTGGGAACAGAACATCTTCTCCTTGGACTCTTAGCAGAGGGGGAAGGTATCGCAGCTAAGGTGTTAAGCAGTTGGGGTATAGATCTTGGTTATGTAAGGGCTAAAGTCGAGGAATTAATAGGAAGAGGTGGCGGTATATATCTTCCTGAAATGACTCTAACTCCAAGAGCAAAACGTGCTTTGGAACTGGCATATGAAGAATCCAAATTGATGGGTCAGAATTATATTGGAACAGAACACATACTACTGGGTCTCATAAGAGAAGGAGAAGGGGTTGCGGCAAAGATCCTGGAAAGCCTAGGGGTCACTTTAGACAAAGCCAGAAGTGAAGTCCTGTATTTCTTAGGAGAAGGCAAGACTATGTTGGCAGAGAGTGCTAACAGGTCTAGGGCTAAGACCCCTCTTCTTAACCAGTTTGGTAGAGATTTGACTCAGTTAGCCAGAGAAGGGAAGCTTGATCCCGTTATCGGTAGAAATAAAGAGATAAGAAGATTGATGCAGATACTATGTAGAAGGACGAAGAACAATCCCGTTCTTATAGGAGAAGCCGGAGTGGGTAAGACTGCAATAGTAGAAGGTCTTGCCCAGAAGATCGTCAAGAGAGAAGGTCCACCTATCTTACATAACAAGAGGATTATTGCGTTAGATCTGGCTGCAATAGTGGCTGGTACAAAGTATAGGGGAGAGTTCGAAGAGAGAATGAAGCGTATCCTTGATGAGATACGCAGGGCTAATGGAGAGATCATCCTCTTTGTTGATGAGCTACACACGATGGTGGGCGCAGGAGCAGCTGAGGGGGCGATGGATGCTTCTAATATCTTAAAACCTGCTCTTGCCAGAGGAGAATTACAGTGTATCGGGGCCACTACACTTGATGAGTACAGGGAGTATATAGAAAAGGACTCTGCTTTAGAGAGAAGATTCCAGCCTATAATAGTTGAGGAACCATCAGTTGAGGATACCATAATGATCCTTAAGGGTATAAAGGAAAGATACGAAGCTCACCATCAAGTAAAGATAACCGATAAGGCTATAGAAGCAGCGGCTATCCTTTCAGATAGGTATATAACTGAAAGACATCTCCCCGATAAGGCTATAGATCTTATAGATGAGGCTTCTGCCAAAGTAAGGCTTGAACTCTCTGAGACTCCCAGCTCTAGGAAAGAATTGGAGATGGAACTGGAGAATGTAAGAAGAGAGAAAGAATTAGCGGTGAAAGCGCAGGATTATGAAAGAGCTGCTCAGCTTAGAGACAGAGAGAGATTTATTATGGAACAGCTACAGGCTGTATCTATTGATGGCTTAGAGATAAAGCGTAGAGAACCTATAGTGACAGAAGAGGATGTAGGAGAAGTCCTCTCTCTATGGACAGGGATACCGGTTACCAAACTCTTAGAGAAAGAGGCAGAAAAGTTATTGCATATGGAGGAAGAATTACATAAACGAATAGTTGGACAGGAAGAGGCGGTAAGGGTTGTATCTGAAGCTATTAGAAGAGCTAGGGCAGGGATAAAGGATCCTAAAAGGCCTATAGGTTCATTCATATTCCTTGGTCCGACTGGAGTAGGTAAGACAGAACTGGCAAGAGCTTTAGCTGAGTATCTATTCAACGACGAGGATGCATTAATCAAGATAGATATGTCTGAATATATGGAGAAGTTTGCTGTCTCAAGACTTGTGGGTGCACCTCCTGGATATGTTGGATATGAAGAAGGTGGACAGCTTACAGAAGCGGTGAGAAGAAAGCCATTCTCTGTAGTCCTCTTTGATGAGATTGAGAAGGCTCACCCAGATGTATTTAATATTCTTCTGCAGATACTGGATGAGGGAAGACTTACTGATGCTCAGGGTAGAACAGTAGACTTCAAGAATACTGTTATAATTATGACCTCCAATATAGGTAGCCAGTGGATCTCATCTACAAGTAAGATCGGCTTTAAGCAGGAATCAAATGAAAGAGAAGAGTATCAGATGATGAAAGAGAGGGTTCTGGAAGAAGTAAAACATACCTTTAGGCCTGAGTTCTTGAATAGGGTAGATGAGATCATCATATTCCACCAGCTTACGAAGGAACAGATGAAGCAGATTGTAGAATTACTTCTAAATGACCTCAGGAAACAGCTATTGAGTCTTGGTATCACCCTGGAGTTTACAGAGAATGCTAAGGAACAGCTTATTAAAGAAGGATTTGATCCTCATTATGGTGCCAGACCTCTTAAAAGGGTCATTCAGAAGAGGATAGGCAGTCCACTATCTGGATTTGTAATAGATGGGACATTCAAAGAGGGAGATATAGTCGTCGTAGATTATAGGGATGATTCATTCATATTTGAGAAGCGTATTCCAGTTGAAGCGGCACAGGAAGGGGCAAGCTAATACAGTAACTCATTGAGAGTCTATTAGTGGCGCATCTACAAAATAGATGCGCTTTTATTATTTTTTTAGGAGGGTTCAGCTTATGGAGGATGTTAAGATTACGCCGAGGGAAAGATTTATCAGGGCATTGGAGAGGAAGCCTTTAAAGGGTAGAGTTCCCCACTTTGAGCTCGTGTTTTATCTTACAATGGAGGCATTTGGAAAAGTTCATCCAAGTCACAGGAATTATTCCCAGTGGTTTCAGATGACTGAAAAGGAACGGCAACTCCATAGAGAAGATATGGCTGATATTTATATAGCTACCGCCGAAAAGTATGAACATAGTGCGATATTTCTCCATCCAAATCCCCCCACTCTGGAGGAAACAATCAGACTTATAGACATAGTTAGAGAGAAGATTGGGTGTAAATATTTTCTGATGATTCATGGTGACGCTACTTTTAGCATACCTTCAGGTTCAGAGATGGAGGGATTCATCTATAGACTAGCCGATGAGCCAGAGAAAGTAAAGCAGGAGGCAGATTTTAGGGTTAATAGAGCACTGGAGATGGCTGAGATTATAGCCAAACATGGAGGATTAGACGGTTTTGCTTTGTGTTCTGATTATTGCTTTAATACAGGACCTTTTTTGAGTCCGTCTATGTTTTCTGAATTTATAACTCCATATCTTTATAAGCTAACCAAGGGTTACAGAGATATGGGTTTCTATGTGATCAAGCATACAGATGGAAATATAATGCCAATATTGGATCAGCTTGTCCAGACAAATCCTCACGCCCTCCACTCCTTAGATCCACAGGGAGGTGTAGATATAAAAGAGGTAAAGAGACTGGTGGGTGATAAAGTTTGTCTCATAGGTAATGTCAACTGTGGACTCTTGCAGACGGGGACAGAGGAAGAGGTGATTGAATCTGTGAGATATGCCTTAAGAAATGGTATGCCAGGAGGTGGATACATATTCTCTACATCTAACTGTATATATACAGGGATGCCTCTGGAAAGATACGAACTTATGCTTGACATATGGAGGAAAGAGGGAAACTATGAATAATTTCTTCATTGGAGGTGTAAGATGGATGATTTATTCTCTGATCTTTACAGAGAGATAGAAAAGTTACCTGTAATAGATTGCCATGAGCATATAGTAGGTCCAAGAGAGGAGGTGGGGAAGAAGGAACCTATAGCTAGTCTGATTCAGGGTTATGTGCAGAGCGATCTTATATCTGCAGGTATATCTCAGAAAGAACTTGATATCTTAAATGATGATAATATTGATACTGAAAAGAAATGGGATATCTTTGAGAAGTTTTGGAATAGGATTCAATTTACCGCTTACGCAAGAGTAACTAGAACTATAATGGAAGATATCTATGGAGAAAAAGAGATCTCTCTAGAATCCCTTATGAGGATAAGGGATAAATTAATACGACCGACAAGAGAAGCTTATGATTCTCTCCTTGATAGAGCCAACATAAAGTTGATACTCTCCGATGTATTAGGAGATCTAGATTCACTTAAGAGATTTATCGAAGGAAAGTTTTTTGATTACAACAGGATCAAGTTTCTATTCTCTTTACCTCAATTCCATAATAATGTGAGAAGTTTTGACTTTGTTCAGAGGGTAGGTTCCCTTTTGGATAGACATATAACCTCTCTTGAAGATTATTTGGAGTCTGTCTTTGAGCTTATCAAAAGGGCAAAGGAGAAAGGAGTAGTGGGAATAAAGGATCAGAGTGCGTATACCAGAACTCTTGATTATGATCTGGTTCCAAGGTATGAAGCAGAAAAGCTTTTTAATAGAATACTCTCCGATCCAAGGAACTCTCTTGGTTGGCCGGAATCTAAGCCTTTGAATGACTATCTCTTCCATCAATTTATGAGTTTTGCTAAAGAATTGGATCTACCAGTCCAGATTCATACCGGGCATATGGCTGGTATAAGGAACAGGATAGAGAAGACCAACGCTGTTCTATTGACCAATATCCTTGAATTATATCAGGATGTAAAGTTTGACCTCTTTCATGGTAACTGGCCCTATATTGGTGAGATACTATTCTTGGGGAAGAATTATCCAAATGTCTATATAGACCTGTGCTGGGTAAACATAATCGATCCAATATATAGTGAGGAGCTTTACTCTAGAGCTGTATTAACTGTACCTCACATAAAGATTAACGGTTTTGGTGGAGATTACTTCGATGTCCCAGAGTATATAGTATGCCATCTAAAGATAGCTAGAGAGAATATGACTAGGGCTTTGGTTAGACTTATAAAGATGAACTGGATAGATGAGGATTCTGCAGTTAAAATCGCAAGGAACTGGCTTTTTGAAAATCCCAGAAGATTATTTAATCTTGAGATATAGGAGGTCTGACAGATTATGGACTGGAGGGCTAAATGGATATGGAATACTAGCGGTGAACATCCCAGAAACTACTGGTTAGCATTTAGAAAGACATTTGATAAACCTGAGAATATTGATGATGCTGTTTTAAATATAACTGCAGACTCTAGATACGTGCTCTATGTAAACGGAAAGAAGATTGGTTTTGGACCAGTACGGAGCTGGCCCTTTGAATACTCCTACGATACTTACCATATTAAAGATTATCTGCTTCCAGGGAAAAATGTTATTGCAGTCTTAGTAACTCACTTTGGGATAAGCACGTTTCAATATATAGAAGGCAGAGGGGGACTTATAGCCCAACTAGACTTTTATAGAGATGGAGATATCGTTGAGAGCTTGATAACAGATGAAAGCTGGAAAAATAAAGAACATACTGGCTTTCAAAGGGCATCGGTAAGGATAAGTTGTCAGCAGGCTTGGGCAGAGATATTCAATGCCAATAACTTCAGTCAGGACTGGATCAATATAGATTTTGATGATTCTGACTGGAACGGTTCTATAGAGCTTGGAGGATATGGGATAGAACCATGGAAGTCACTGATACCAAGGGATATCCCTTACCTTACCGAAGAACCTGTCTATCCAAGAAGAATTGTATCCTTAAAAGAGGTGTCACCTTTAAAGACTCACATATCTCTGGATGTAAGACCAAACTTTTTCCCTGAAGACTATTCTGCAAATCCCAAGGCATTTTTGGGCTATATAGCAACAGTTATAGAATCTCCCAAGGATATGAAGGGTAGGATAGTCTTTCCATTCGGCAAATGGGTGAGTGTCTATGGGCGATTTAAGTTAAATGGAAGGGTCTATGAGATTAGAAACGAGAATGAGATAGAGGTTGAACTCAAATCTGGCGAAAATTTCTTCTTGATGGATATCAGTGGAAGATACCATGAATTCTTCATCCATATGGGATTTGACTTTGAGGAGGAGTTATCTTTCAGAGCTCCTATATTTGACAACTTTGAATTTGTTACCATAGGACCCTTCGATAAGAAAGATATATTGCTTATTGGTAAACCAGTAGATTACTCTCTTAGAGAGACCTCAGAGTATAGAGAGATCTGGAATATTAATAGTCAGGAGGAATTATACAGGTATAGGGAGTTTGTAAGACCAATCTTCCAGGAACATACCTGTAAAGAAAATGTCTATACATTGTCCACAGTAAAAAAAGTCCTGAAAGAATATGATATTCCTATTGATTTTCATAATCTGGTTATTCCTAACGAGACATATACCCCCATTAAGGGGGCAGATGGTGATGTGGAGTTTATATTGGATTTTGGGAGAGAGTTATCTGGTTTTGTTGAATTTGATATAGATAGCCCTAAGGATGCTGTCTTAGACCTCTACTTCTTTGAGAGTATGCATAACGGTACTATCGAACATACCAATGGACTGAACAATACGCTCAGATATATAACAAGAGAGGGTAGGCAGATATATAGGTCCTTTATAAGGAGAGGTTTCAGATATGTTATGGTGACAGTAAGAAACCTGAAGGACTACCTGAAGTTTTATTCTATGAAGTGTTATCTTTCTACGTATCCTACTGCTGACCTTGGGTCTTTCTATTCCAGTGACTATCTGCTAAATCGTATATGGGAGATATCTCAGCATACGGAGAGATTGTGTATGGAGGACACATATGTAGACTGTCCGGCATACGAGCAGACCTTTTGGGTGGGGGATTCAAGAAATGAGGCCCTTATAAATTATTATACCTTTGGGGCTTATCCTCTCTCAAAGCGTTGTCTCAAGCTGGTTCCAAAGTCACTCTATAGAAGCATCCTCCCTGAATCACAGGTTCCTAGTGGTTGGCAAAATATTTTAACTGCATGGACATTGTTCTGGATGAGTGCCTGCAAGGAGTATTATATATTTACAGGGGATAGAGACTTTTTGAGTGAGATTTATCCTTCTCTTATGGAGACTGCTAGAAATTTTGAGAGATTTATAAATAGAGATGGATTATTAGAGATAACCGCCTGGAATATGCTGGATTGGGCGCCTATGGATACGCCAGATAGTGGGATAGTTACTCATCAAAATGCGCTCCTTGTGAAGGCTTTAAGAGATGTAGCATACATATCTGAAGTCCTGGGTAAGAAGGAAGATATAGACTATCTGTTGAGGTTTGCTGATAATTTAAAAGATGCTATAAATAGACATCTCTGGGATGAAGAGAGTAAGGCTTATATAGATAGTATCCACAGTGATCGACAGAGGTCCAGGGTCATAAGTCAGCAGACAAATACCATAGTCTATTTATGTGACTGCGCAGAAGGTGAGAGAAAACAGCTCTTAGAAAGTTATATTATTAATCCTCCAGAGTACTTTGTCAAAATAGGAAGCCCATTTATGTCCTTTTTCTATTTTGAAGCCCTCTCCAAGATCGGTAGGATAGATAAGATCTTGGAGAGTATAAGAAGAGACTGGGGATTAATGCTAGATTATGGAGCTACAACTTGTTGGGAGACGTTTATCGGTTTTCAGAGAGATAGACTGACAAGAAGTCATTGTCATGCATGGTCTAGCGCTCCTGCTTATTTCTTTCCAGCTTATATATTGGGAGTAAGGCCTTTAGAGCCTGGTTTCAGAAAGGTATTGATTCAACCTAATCTGTGTGGTTTAAAATGGGCTAGAGGGACTGTCCCTACTCCTTATGGGGTTATAGAGATCTCTTTTAAAGAAGAGAATGATTACATAGATGCGACACTAAATTTGCCCGATGGAATAGAGGTTGAGATAATTCCCCCCACTGGGAAGAGAATGCTATTAAACGGCAGGGAGATATAGGGAAATCTATTGAGCAACATTATAGAAGACTTTTTTAAGTTCAATAGTGTGGAAGAGGCTGAGAATCTACAGAGGTCTCTATCTGAGAAGATCATTCTTGATGATAGATTCTCAGCCTTAAGGTTTATTGGTGGAGTAGATACGTCTTTTTCCAGAGATGGCAGAGTGGTATCGGCCATAGTTATAATGAGATTTGAAACCTTAGAACTAGTAGAGTTTTCATATTATTCTGCAAAGGAGGATTTCCCTTATATCCCTGGATTTTTGAGTTTTAGAGAGGGTCCTACTATTATAAAGGCTTGGGAAAGATTAAATGTAAAGCCGGATATGTTGCTTGTAGATGGACAGGGCTATGCACATCCCAGGCATTTGGGTATCGCTTCCCATCTTGGGATAGCGTTAGATCTTCCAACCATAGGTTGTGCCAAAAGCATCTTGGTCGGAAGGTACAGAGAACCAGGACCTTCAAGAGGAGACTGGAGTCCCATATTCTATAGAGATGAGATGGTAGGGGTGGCTTTAAGAACAAAAGATAAGGCTAAACCTCTGTTTGTTTCTCCTGGTCATAGGGTATCGTTTGAGTCTTCTATAGAGATAGTCCTCAGATCTGTAACTAGCTATAGACTCCCAGAGCCTCTAAGATATGCCCATCAGTACAGTAAATCTATATTGAAGGAGGCTAGAGATAGAATATGAAGAGACAAGTAATTGTGCTTTTTATAGTTTTTGGATTGATTTTGAGTACTTCAGGTATTACCGGCAGTACCAAGATTCCTAACTTTCCCAAGGGAAAGTTAAAGATCTATGATGGGGATAAGGAGCTTATAATTCCGATAGAGATAGCAAATAGACCTGAATTATGGAGTTTTGGTTTAATGTTCAGAGACGATATCCCTTGGGAATATGGTATGCTCTTTATCTTCCCTAGTGAAGAGAGTGGTGGATTCTGGATGAAAAATACCTATATTCCACTGGATATAGCCTTTATCGATTCTGATAAGACAATATTCAACATACAGAGGATGCTACCCTGTAATGATGATAATTGTCCCGTATATTATAGCCCAAAGCCATATAGATATGCCTTAGAGGTAAAGGCTGGTTTTTTTGAAAGATTCGGATTTAAAGAAGGTAGTAAGATCAAGGTCCTTTTTTAAGGAGGAGCATATGGATGTTTCTGTCGTAGGGGAACTCAATGTGGATATTATAATGAGAGGGATAAATGGGTTTCCGGAATTGGATAAAGAGAAATTGGCAGAAGAGGGGAGAATCACTTTAGGAAGTTCTTCTGCTATATGCGCTGTTGGACTTTCAAGGCTTGGAGCCAGAGTAAATTTTATTGGGGCAATTGGAGATGACATACTGGGAGAGTATATACTGAGATTCCTCAATAATGAAAGGATAAATACTCTTAGAGTAAGAAGACAGGCTAATTCTAATACTGGTTTTACAGTTTCTCTCACTTATCCGGAGAATAGAGCTCTTATAACCTATACCGGGATTATGGAATATTTTACCGTTACTGATGAAGACATAGATTTTATAGCCTCTAATTCGAACCACTTACACGTATCTTCTTTCTTTCTCCAGAAGAGATTACAGCAGGATATAAAGCATCTATTCACTAAAGTCAAAGAGAAAGGGCTTACTGTATCTCTGGATCCCGGCTGGGATCCGGAAGACAGGAATTGGCTTAAACTTAGGGAACTTTTCCCCTTAGTCGATATACTATTTTTAAATGAGGTGGAGGCTAAAAGACTCTATAGTAGCATTTATGACAGAGATGAAGATACAGATACCATAGCGGATAGTTTCTCCAAAGAGATTAATCTACTGGTTATAAAACTTGGGGAAAGGGGTGCATTAGCGGTAAAAGATGATGAAAGGTACTATAGAGCAGGGTTTAAAGTCAACGTTGTAGATACTACCGGTGCAGGCGATTCCTTTAATGCTGGATTTCTCTATGGAAAGCTCAATAACTACGATATAGAGAGGTGTCTATTGCTTGGGAATGCCTGTGGAGCTTTATCCTGTACCGGTATAGGTGGTACAACAAATCTTCCTACACTGAAGAGATTAAAAGAATTTATTGAAGGCTTTTTTGCTTAAAACTCTCAGATCCCGAGTGGTATAGGGCGAAATTTTGACAACTTTCCTTTTTTCTGCTATACTTTTTATTAGAGATGCTGAATTCCTCCTATAGGGAGGAAACGGGGGACCCAAACTGTAAGGGGTGAATTCTGCTTCGCAGATAGGGAACCCTTCTTCCCGAACCCGTCAGCTAACCCCGTAAGCATAGAAGGGAGTGATTTAATGAACACTGAAGTTCCTACTTTTTGTGTATTAGGGGCAGGTCATGGTGGCCAGGCTCTTGCAGCTCATCTATCTCTTCTTGGGTTTGATGTAAGTCTCTATAACAGAACTTACGCTCGTATTAAACCTATTTCTTTCTTAGGTGGTATAAATGTTGAGGGAGAGGTAAAAGGCTTTGCAAAGCTCAGTTTAATAACAAGTGATCTTAAAGAGGCAATTGAGGGGAGAGAGATACTTATGTTCGTAGTTCCAGCCTTTGCTCATAGACCTCTTGCTGAAGCTATAGCCCCATATTTGGAAGATGGACAGAAAATTGTATTGAATCCCGGGAGGACGGGGGGAGCATTAGAAGTAAGGAATGTCCTGAAAGAAAAGGGTGTTAAGAAAGATGTCTTAATAGCGGAAGCTCAGACTTTTATTTATGCTTCAAGGTCAGAAAATCCGGGACAAGTAAGAATATTCAGGATAAAAAATGCAATTCCAGTAGCAGCAATTCCTGCTTATCGGACGACAGAAATAGTTGATAGACTAAAGATGGCTCTTCCTCAATTTATTCCAGGGGATAATGTGCTAAATACTAGCCTAGATAATATTGGTGCTATATTTCATCCAGCATTAACAATTCTAAATGCTAGTCGTATTGAGAGTACAAGGGGTAATTTTCAGTACTATGTGGAAGGTATAACTCCTTCTATATCTTTGATTTTAGAAGAAATGGATAAAGAGAGAATATCTGTTGCTTCTGCCCTTGGAATAAGAAGCCTCACTGCTAGAGAATGGCTATATATAGCATATGACGCTGTTGGTAAGACTCTTTATGAAGCTATGCAGAATAATGAAGGCTATAAGGGTATTATGGCTCCTCCTACTTTAGATACAAGATATATAGAAGAAGATGTGCCAATGAGTCTTGTGCCGATAGCCTCCTTAGGTGATATGCTCGGAGTACCTACACCAACCATTAAAGCTATTATTCATCTTGCTAATATAGTACATAGGTGTAATTATTGGGAAAGAGGAAGAACAGTAGAGAGATTAGGAATCGCCGGTTTTTCTGTAAAAGAGATTATTCGTTTGGTTATGGAGGGGGAATGATATGATGAGAATAGTTGCATGTTCCATAGAGCCGTGTATTCATAATGCAGGGATATTTAACTTTTTGAATATAGCTGAAAGACTCGGATACGAGGCTATATTTCTAGGTACGTCTTTAAGTTTAGATGAATTGCTTCTAAGGATAGAAGAGTATAAACCTGATCTTGTGGGTATAAGTTTCAGACTTACTCCGGAAGTAGCCAAGGGTATTTTCTCTAGGTTAAAAGAAGAGATCCAAAGTAAAAATATTTCTAGTCGATTTATTCTTGGAGCCACCCCTTCAGTGGCTAAAGTGGCAGAAGAATTTGGTATATTTGATGCTATATTTACTGGAGGAGAGTCTCCTGTAGAAGTTGTAGCCTATCTAAAAGGAGAAGGAGTAATACGTAGGATTTCTTATCCTCAAGATCTTTTAGAGAGGATAGAAGCAAATAGGCCATACCCAATATTAAGACATCATTTTGGTCTTCCAAGTCTTGAAGATACTATCAGAGGTGTAAGTGAAATAGCTGAAGCAAAAGTCCTCGATGTAATATCTATAGCTCCTGACCAGAATGCTCAGGAAAGTTTCTTTAGATCCGAAGAGATGAAAGAAGAACTGGCAGGGGCAGGAGGAGTTCCTATTAGAAAAAGAGAAGATCTAGAGAAGATATATGAGGCCTCTAGGACAGGAAATCTTCCGCTACTCAGGTGTTACAGCGGTACTAGGGATCTTATTAAATGGGCAGAATTACTTCAGGAAACGATTAGAAATGCTTGGGCCGCTATACCATTATGTTGGTATAGTGTTTTAGACAGGAGATCGAATCGCTCTTTAGTAGAGGCTATAAGAGAAAATCAGATGGCTATGCGTTGGCATGCGGAAAGAGGTATACCAGTAGAGGTTAATGAAGCTCATCAGTGGGCTCTTAGGGATGCCCCTGATGTAGTGACTGTAGCTTCTGCATTTTTGGCCGGATATAATGCCAAAGCTATGGGGGTAAAACACTATATAGCTCAACTTATGCTGAATACTCCTCCTTCTACATCTGGAAAGGCAGACTTAGGAAAGATGTTAGCAATCCTAGAGCTTCTTTCCTCTTTAGAAGATGAAGACTTTAAAGTGTATAGACAGATTCGTACGGGATTAGCAAGTCTATCATCAGATATGTCAGTAGCTAAGGGGCAATTAGCGAGTTCTATTCAGCTGGGTCTTACTTTATCTCCGCATATTGTCCATGTGGTAGGGTTCTCAGAAGGGGATCACTCTGCTACTTCTAGTGAAGTTATTGAGAGTTGTAAGATAGCTCAAGGTGTTATAAGAAACTTTTTGTTAGGATTCCCGAATCTTCTAGCTGATGAAGAGGTCATTGCACGAAAGAATCATTTGGTAAGAGAAGCTAAGATACTCCTTTCGGCTATAAAAAGCCTAGGGGTATCAGACAGAGATCCATTGATAGACCCGGAGGTCATAGCAAAGGCTATCAAGATTGGTCTACTAGATGCTCCTCACCTTAAGGGTAACCCATCTGCCTGTGGAGAGGTAAAAACACGGATAATAAATGGTGGTTGCGAGGCAGTTGATGATAAAGGGAGTCCTATAAAAGAGGAAGAAAGAGTGGTGAAGCTACTGGAAGACTATGCAAAAGTGTATTTTGGTCTATAATAGATATAGAGATCTAATTACTTCAAGTGGGACGGTATACTATATAAAAGAAGCTCTTGAGTCCTTAAACTATAATGTTAAGGTTATCCCTTTTGATAAAGATTTTATCAATCAGATAAGCGATGTCAATATTGTGTTTAACTATTATACTTCTGCGAATTTCTTTCAATGTTTGGTTCCATTAATTTTAGAGTGGCTAAATATTCCTTACACTGGTTCTAGATTTATCACTCAAGTTTTAGCTATGGATAAAGAGTATACAAGTATATTACTGAAAAGTCATAAAATTCCAGTTCCAGCTTTTTCTGCCGTCAGAGATTTAAAAGGTCTGCAGGATATACCACCTTTCCCTTTAATAGTAAAACCTGCTCTGGGAGGTTCCAGCGAAGGTATCACTAAAGAATCAATAGTAAAAGATGTTGATAGTCTAAGATTGGCAGTTGAATCTTTATTTTCTAAGGGTTTTAAAAAGGTAATGATCTCTTCCTTTATAGAAGGGGAGGAAATTACAGTAGGAATAGTTGGTAGTAATCCTCCACTTGTTATTGGTATCCTGAAGACTTGTATAGAGCCGGATCAAATTCTTACTAGTGAGCTAAAAGAAGATTTAAAAGTGTACGATAAAAGAGTAGTTCCTTACAGGGGAGAAGCTTACGAAAGGATAGCTAAGATAGCCTTGACAGTTTATGATATATTAGGTTGTAGAGGTTGTGCTCGTATAGATATAAGGCTTAGCTTAGAGGGGATTCCTTACGTTATAGACATAAATACTATACCAGGGCTTCATCCGGAATATAGCTATTTACCTAGAATGGCAGAAGAATTTGGATTAGGATACACAGGTTTAATAAGGACTATAATAGATGATATATAAGTAACAGGAGAAGTCGCCCTATGTTTTTAGGCGATCTTCTCCGCAGAATTCTGTTAAACTGCTAACTCGGCAGGTTCAACTGCTTTGCCAAGATAGCATCTACCTGTCCTGCATTTCCCATACGTATGTTCGATAATTTCGTCTTTAAAGTACTTTATAGCTGAAGCAATTGGCATTATGTAAGATTGGCCTAATGCACAGAAACTGGACTGCTGCATATAAAGTGCCATATCCATTAATTTATCTGCTATATCTGGCCCACTATCATTTATACTATTTATGAGGTTATAGATCTTTTCTCCTCCAACTCTACATGGTACACACTTTCCGCAGGATTCTCTTCTAAAGAATGCCACTACAGATCGAAGTACATCTACTATACAGGTAGAATCATCCATTATAAGGATAGCTCCAGAACCTAAAGTTGCATTTAGAGGTCTAAGGCTGTCAAAGTCCATAGGAACATCCAAAGCATCTTCTCCCAGTAAGGCTCCAGCAGTTCCACCTACCTGGGCTATCTTAAATCTACCTGATCTCATACCTCCACCATATCCGTAAATTATCTCCCTTAAGGTAACTCCCATAGGTACCTCTATTAGTCCAGCATTTACTATGTGTCCTAATATTGTATAAACCTTAGTTCCAGGTGATTTTTCTGTTCCAAAGCTTCTAAACCATGCTGATCCATTCTGTATTATACTTGGTACATTAGCAAGAGTTTCCACATTATTTATTACTGTAGGTTTTCCCCATAAGCCTGCATCGGTAGGATATGGAGGTTTAAATCTGGGTTCTCCTCTTTTACCTTCTAGGGACTCTATCAGAGCGGTCTCCTCCCCACATATGTAAGCTCCGGCTCCTTTCTTTATAGAAAGATCGAAACTGAAGTCTGTTCCAAATATGTTATTACCAAGAAATCCGTATTCTTTAGCCTGTGAAATCGCCTTCTCTAATCTCTCTATCGATAATTCATATTCGCCTCTAACATATATATAACCCTTCTCTGCACCAACTGCATAACCTGCTATTATCATACCCTCAATAACTCTATGGGGGTCACCTTCAAGTATAAGCCTATCTTTAAATGTTCCGGGTTCTCCCTCGTCTGCATTGCAGATTATATACTTAGGATTTCCTTTTGCCTTGGAAGCTAACTCCCACTTCAGTCCAGTTGGGAATCCAGCTCCACCTCTTCCCCTTAGACCAGAATTCTTTATCTCCTGTATTATATCTTGGGGTTTCATCTGCAGAAGCGCCTTTCCAAGCGCTTCATATCCACCAACACCGATATACTCTTCAATAGATTCAGGATTAATAAGTCCTACATTCTTCAATACTATACGGGGTTGTTTAGACACATCAAATTTTGTGGGTTCTTTGACCACTACACTTGGAGGTGTGGTCTGAGCCATAAGTCTCTTTACAGGACGTCCCTTAAGCAGATGTTCTTCAACTATAATAGGCACATCATCCAGTTTAACATTTCTATAGTATATTCCTTCTGGATAGATCACCATCACTACGCCATCACTGCTAGTTCCTAAGGAGCCTGTTTCTAGCACCTTTACTTCTTCCTGAAGTCCTCTTTTTTCTATCTCTTTTACTAATGCCTGCATTACCTCTCTAGCACCAGCAAGTATCGAGGAAGCATCTATTCCTATAAGGATATGACTTCTTACTATCATATCTCTCCCTCTCTTTCTCTAAAGGAGTTTATAATCTCAATCGCTCTTTCTGGTGTAAGATTACCAAAGGCTTCTTCATTTACCATCATAGCTGGAGCAACTCCGCATATTCCTAAGCAACTGACCTCTTCCAGTGTAAATAAGCCATCTTCTGTTGTTTCTCCTATCTTTATCCCGAGTACCTCTTCTAGAGTCTTTATTATCTCTTCTGCCCCCTCTACATGGCAGGGGGTAGATGCACATACCCTTACTATATACTTACCTCTGGGTTTTGTACTGAAGAGTCCATAGAAGGTAGCAGTTTCGTATACCTTACTTGGAGGTAAGCCCAGATACTTGGCAACACCTTCTATATCCTCTTTAGAGAGGAACTGATTTGGCTTTGAGCCCTGTAATTCGTGAAGGATCAGAAGAATATTTTCCCTCTTTGGTTCGTATTTCGACAGTATTTCTTCTATATTCATTCCACGCCTCCTAAACTAGGAATTTATTTCCTAGTCTATATTAATAGATAAATCTCTTATAGTCAAGTTTACCAAGGCTAACAAAAAATTAAGGCCCTGGAATTTACTCCAGGGCCTATTCTTTTCCAGGTTAAGCTACCTTAAGACAGTTACATTTGCTGCTTGCGGTCCCTTTTCTCCCTGGACAACGTCAAACTCGACCTTCTGTCCCTCTTCTAAGGTTCGATAGCCTTGGCCTTTAATGGCTGAATAGTGAACGAATACATCGCCACCATCGTCTCGGGTAATGAATCCATACCCTTTCTGTGCGTTGAACCACTTAACTTTACCTGTTACCATTACAAATACCTCCTAAAAATTTTAAAACTGGACTCTTCGTCCAAGAAACATTATACACCCCTTTTATACTATTGTCAACAATTCGATGTTCCTCAAAATTGGCGGATGAGGCAAGATAATAGAATTAAAAAGGGGGAGATGAATATTTTAACATCTCCCCTGACTCTTTTAGTCGCTACTTTCCTCTTCCTCCTCAGTTGCTTCTTCCTCGATTAATTCTTCTACAGCTTCCCCTTCAGGAGGCATAATTACTCCATCTATTATATGGATTATTCCGTTACTTGCCTTTATGTCAGCCTTTACTATCTTTATTGTATCATTAATTATTACGTCTTTACCCTCTTTCTTGACAGTTATCGTCCCTCCATCAGTATAAACCTCTCCACTTTCTACTAGCTGACTTGCAGTAAGCTCCTCAGTTGATATTATGTGGCAACTGACAATGTTATAAACCTTATCTGTATCCCCCTCGTCAATGGCAGACTTTAACTCACTGGCTGACTCGTCCTGAGGTACAAGGACAGTGATTGGTCCCTCACCAGTCAGGGTATCGGTCAGATCTGCCATCTCGACCGCCTTTAGAAAGATCGACAGGTTCTTCTGTGCCTTTAGGGTATCCAGCACATTTTTCGTTTGGGCTGATGCAGTGTTGAGCACTAAGGATGCACATAGGAGCATTGCAAAACTCACTAAAAACACCTTAGATAATCTTTTCATAAAATCCCTCCCCTCTAGATTTATTTTTAGTAATTATATAATTAAAGATATAAAGATATCAAGACAAGATAAATAAAATGAATCAATTGAAAGCTTCTCTTAAGGCATTATCTAAGTCCTTTATCAAGTCATCTGCAGATTCTAATCCTATCGACATCCTTACAAGTTGCGGAGAGAGTATTACTCCGTCGGCTCTATCTTTAGAAAATCCATATTTCCCGGGAAATACCAAGCTTTCATATCCTCCCCAGCTCACTGCTATAGTAAATAGCTTGAGACTATTTATAAATTTTCTTAACTCTCTTTCTCCCCCTTCTAACTCAAAGCTCATTAGACCACTAAATCCTCTCAGTTGTGATACGGCTAGTTTGTAGTAGGGATTTGTAGGTAAACCAGGATAGTTTACCCTTACTACCCTGGGATGCTCATCTAGAAACCTAGCTATTTTTAGAGCATTACTCTGATGCATTTCCATCCTGGCAGGAAGAGATCTTAATCCCCTGAGAATTAACCACGCTTCAAATGGACCTATGACTCCTCCTAGTAAGTGTAATTCTCTATTAATTCCGTTTATTAATTCTCTATTTGTTATCACCAAACCTGCTACGACATCGCTATGTCCACCGAGATATTTACTGGCGGAGTGGACTACTATGTCTATCCCATATTCTATAGGATTCTGAAAATAAGGAGTTGCCCATGTGTTATCTATAATTGTATAGACACCGTTCTCTTTAGCTATTTTAGATATAGTTCTAAGGTCAAATACCTCGAAGAGAAAACTGTTAGGACTCTCAAGATATATCAACTTTGTATTAGGTCTGATAGCAGACCTTACAACATCCAGATCTCTTCCATCTACAAATGTTGAGGAGATATTAAATCTGTTTAGATAATTACTGATAAACTCATAGGTCGGATTGTATACTCCCCTTAGGCATAATATGTGGTCTCCTGATTTTACTAGGGATAGTATACTTGCTGTTATTGCTCCCATTCCTGACGAAAATGCTCTGCAGGCTTCTCCTTTTTCTAGTATAGCAATCTTAGTTTCTAAAAGTTTTATAGTGGGATTTCCGCCCCTGGTATATACAAATTTATCTACTTCACCTTTTTGAAATTCCTCTACTTCCTCATACGAAGAAAACGCAAAATTCGACGTCTCAAATATGGGTGGAGCTATAGCTCCAAGGAATCTTTGATAGTCTTCTCCGTAATGTTGTATGTCAGTTTCGATATCTCTCTGCACAAGACCCTCCTTTTTATCTTAAGAAATCTTCTCTCTGTGGAGTAAAGACGTCCAGTACAATAGAATTATCCTCCAGCGCCTCTGCGCTATGTGGAGCATTGGATGGTATATAGAGACTTTCTCCAACCTTCAAAAGTTTCTCTTCATTATTCACTATAAACTTGAAACTTCCGGATAATATATAACTTATCTGCTCATGATAATGTGTATGAGTTTCTGCTTTTGTTCCCTTAGTAAGGAAGGTATTTCTGGTAAGCATAAGGCTTCCACCTCGTGCTAATATTTCTCTAACTATGCTCATATCTGTTACCTCCTACATTTAAGTAATTTTCTGTTCCTGTTCTATTCTACTACATATATCAACACTTATTTCAGATTCTTTTGACTTGAATATTATTCGGGAGTGTGATAAATTTTAATCTACACTATGGGTGAGATTGGAAAGTAGTTTATTGTATGAGGAGGAGTTAGACCTTGGATTACATAGAAGTTACATTGAAGTTTATCCTGGCGATCCTTCTTGGTGGGATAATAGGCTGGGAAAGAGAGACGGTAAATAAACCAGCAGGGTTGAGAACCTACATTATTATCTGC
>CAZZLK010000022.1:0-4913 GCA_964655195.1 uncultured bacterium | reverse complement strand
CTGGGGAGAAAAATAGCTTAGAAAGGAGGAACAAAAGATGAAACTAGGAGTCAGTATGTGGAGTCTGCATAAACTCTACAGGAGTGGAGAGATGGATACTGTAGGATTTATAGAGTATGCAGGGAGTTTAGGGATAGATGGGATTGAACTCCTGGAATTTTTCTGGAAGGACAAGGAGAAGGAATTACCTAAAGTAAAAGATGCCCTGGCTAAATATAACCTGGAGGTATCGGCTTATGCGATAAGTAATAACTTTGTCAAGGAGACAAAAGAGGAGAGAAACCTGGAGGTAGAAAAGATAAAGGTTGGAGTAGATATGGCTATCGAATTCAACAGCAGGATAGTCAGGGTCTTCAGCGGTGACCTGAAGCCTCCATTTACTTATGAGCAGGCAAAGGAATGGATAATAGAAGGGCTAAAAGAAGGGGCAAGGTATGCGGAGGAGAAAGATGTAGTACTGGCACTAGAAAATCACGGGCTCCTGGCTGGTAAGAGTAGTCAGGTGAGAGAGATAATAGAGCTTGTAGGTTCTAAGTATCTCAGAGCTACAGTAGACATTGGTAATTTCCTTCTGGTTGGTGAGAGTTCAGTAGAGGCGGTGAAGAACCTAGCAGATTTTGCTGTTCATATCCACCTAAAAGATTTCAAAAAGGTTCCTCCTGAGTATCAAGGAGAAGCTTACAGGGGACTTGAAGGGGTAAGACTTATAGGGACAGTCGCCGGTGAAGGGGAGGTAAATCTACCTGAAGTATTAAAGATACTTCACAGTTCAGGATACAGAGGATACCTCTCCCTTGAATATGAGGGACCAGAAGACCCAAAATATGGTGTAGAAAAGAGTATAAAGAATACAAAGAAGATCCTAGAGGCTCTGGGATAATGTTATGAAAGAAGTTATAGAAAGATTAAAAGGTGGTCTTATTGTCTCCTGTCAGGCTTACCCCGGAGATGCGATGTATGGTTCTAATATAATGTCGGCATTTGCAAGGGCAAGTCTCGAGGCAGGAGCGGTGGGGATAAGGGCAAACGGGACAGAAGATATAAAAGCTATAAAATCTACCGTTCCTTTACCTGTGATAGGGATCTATAAAGAAAAAATAACTGGATACGAGCCTTACATCACCCCTACCATAAGGCATATACAAATGGTTATAACTGCAGGAGCGGATATAGTTGCAGTAGATGCCACAAGGAGATTACACCCTGAAGGCTTTATGGGAGACGAATTTATAAAGGAGATAAAGAGGCGGTTTGATATAGTAGTTATGGCAGACATATCGACACTAGAAGAGGGGATCTTGGCTTATCAAGCCGGAGCAGATCTGATAAGTACAACCCTTTCGGGATATACAGAATATACAAAGGATGCAAAGAGACCAAACTTCGAACTACTGAAGAACCTGGTAAAAGAGGTTCCTGTACCTGTAGTTATGGAGGGGAATATATGGAGACCAGAAGAAGCAAGATATGCCTTAGACCTTGGTGCTTATGCGGTGGTTGTTGGCTCTGCGATAACGAGACCACAGCTTATTGCCAGAAGATTCGTCCTTGGGATGAAGGGATTACCCTTCTTTGAGTGAGATGGAAAAGAGAACTAGAGCCATTATCTATCTGGTAATAACCGCAGTACTCTGGAGTCTGGGCGGGATACTTATAAAGTCTGTAAAGTGGAATCCTGTAGCTATAGCTGGAGCTAGAAGCGCCATCTCATCTCTAGTTATTCTGGTTTATATAAAGAAGCCAAAATTCACCTGGTCTTCTGACCAGATCCTGGCAGCTATCTTCTATGCAGGGACAGTTATACTATTTGTCTCTGCTAATAAACTTACCACAGCGGCAAATGCTATACTCCTACAGTATGGGGCACCTGTCTATGTAGCGATACTTGGTTCTATCATCTTAAAAGAGAAGACAACTATATCAGACTGGATAACAATTGCAGTTGTAATCTTTGGTATGTTTCTATTTTTCCTCGATAAGCTACAACCGGGAAATTTATTTGGAAATATTGTTGCTATTCTAAGCGGAGTAGCATTTGCCCTCTATATCATCTTTATGCGAAAACAAAAGGATGAATCTCCAATAGAATCCACTCTTCTGGGAAATATTCTTACAGCGATAATTGGATTACCATTTATGCTCAATTCCAGTCCGACAGGGTCTAGCTGGATAGGGATAATTCTATTGGGAACGGTTCAGCTGGGTCTATCCTATATACTCTACTCTATAGCGATAAAAGAGGTAACCGCCCTGGAGGCAATATTGATACCTATCATTGAGCCTATATTAAATCCAATATGGGTCTTCCTGGCTATGGGAGAGGCTCCCGGGAAATGGGCATTTATAGGTGGAGTTATAATACTTACATCTGTTACCCTAAGATATTCCATTCCAGCGATCAGGAAGACTAGAGAGAGGTATATGTAAAGCCTACTTACACTATAAAATCACTTACTCCAATCTATAAGCAATCTCCAGAAGAAACTTTCTAAAGTTTTCTATCTCCTCTTTAAAAGATTTATAAGTATCTTCCAGATTATAAAGTAGATGCCTCATCCTCTCCCACTCTAAAAGATAACCATAGACATTCCTGAATAAATGTCTAAACCTCAGATATTCTTCAAGCCGATTCTTAAGGTCTTCAGAGATTACCGGAGGACGGATATCTGGAATCGGAATAGACATTCTATTTAAGAGTCTCTTATGCCAATCGAAACTATCGTAAGCCTTACTACCATTAACATCACCAGCGATCAGTTCAAATATATCTTCAATATTTGTGTAAAAATCATGTATGAGACTCCCTAATCCTCTCAAAGAAAATCTATCCGGTTCTCTATTATAAAATTCTACACATTTCTCTCTAGCTTCATCAACAATTATCTCAAGAGATTTCAGAAGGCTATCTATTTCACCTATGACTGCTAGAATCTCTTCTCTAGTCCTCATCTAAAATGATGCCTTCTTTTAATATCAATTCTCTTAACACATCTGGACAATCATTTATATCTATCAGATCTACCTCAAATTTGCTCAGTCGATTTATCTCCCGCAGTATTGGAAAATATCTATCTTTAGGTAACATTTCGACCGCCAGGTCTATATCAGAACTGCGCTTAAATGACCTTAGTCCTTTAAGATAAAGAGCCAAGGAACCAAAAAGATACACTCTTCTTGCACCGTACTTTTCAATTAAGACTCTGGATAAGTATCTAGCAGTAGAAAGAGCCTCTTGAGCCAGTCTTCTTTCTTCCTCTTTTTCAAGCTCTAATCTTCTTTTCCATGCAGATAAATAGGTTTCAAATTCTAAAACCTCCATTGCATACCTCCAGAAAAATTATAACACATAAAAGAAAGAATTATTACGCAGGAGCCCAACTAACTTGACAGCATAACTTTGTCTTTGTATACTTTATTCAGTGTAGTGAATAAAATTTTGATATTTTATTCAGTAGGAGTTTAAAAGTGATAAAAGAGATCATATTGCAGCAGAAAAGAGAAAAGGAATTTATTAGCAGAGGAGAGTATATTCCTCGAGAGAAACTGGCTATCGCTGAGAAATTCCTGAATACAGACCTGATAAAGATAATTACCGGACCTAGAAGAGCAGGAAAATCTACCTTTTGCTTTCTTCTTTTAAAGGGAAGGAATTTTGCCTACTTAAATTTCGATGACGAATCTCTTTTAAAGGTAGAAAATTACGATGAGCTTATAAGATATATATGGGAGGTTTATGGCTCACCAGAATTTATAATGCTTGATGAGATTCAAAACCTTAATAATTGGGAACTCTTTGTAAACAAATTAAAAAGAAGAGGATATAACCTAATAATTACAGGTTCGAATTCTAAACTCTTAAGCAGAGAATTTGCTTCTGCTCTTACAGGGAGACATATACCAATTGAGATATATCCCTTCAACTTTAGGGAATTCTTAAAGGCTAAAAACTGCGAGATAAAAGAGGATGATATGCTTATACCAGAAGAGAAAGGAAGAGTTCTAAACTATTTAGATGAATACTTAAGAGACGGAGGATTTCCAGAAGTAATAATAAAAGGGATAGAACCAAAGGTATATTTAGGGACTCTCTTCGATTCCATACTCTTCAGAGACGTCGTTAGAAGATATAAAGTAAGATTCTCTCAGAAAATCTATGACCTCTCATTGTATCTTATCAATAATTGTTCTTCTGAATTTAGCTTTAATAAGTTAAAAAACGTCTTGGATTTTAAAAGTATAGTAACTCTTCAAAATTATATCTCCTTCCTTGAAGAAGCTTATATCTTCTATTCTCTAAATCGCTATTCTTATAAGATAAAGGAACAGATAAAATCTCCCCGGAAGGGTTACGTAATAGATAATGGCTTTATCTCATCTAAGGCGATACTGTTCTCTCAAAATATGGGGAGATTAATGGAAAACCTGGTCTTTACAGAACTCTTAAAAAAAGGATTTGAACCAAACAAGTCCCTATTCTATTATAAGACCAAAAATCAGGAGGAGTTAGATTTTGTAATAAAAGAGGATACAAAAATCAAAGCCCTCATTCAGGTATGTTATCAAATTCCAGATACTAAGACCAGAGAAAGGGAAATTAAAGGTCTTCTTACCGCCAGTAATGAGCTAGATTGTAAAGAACTATACATAATCACCTGGGATATAGAGGAAGAGATAAAAAGAGAAAATAGAACGATAATGCTTATCCCTCTCTACAAATGGCTGTATTATAATTAGAGTTTATAATTAGAGTTTTATTATACCAGGTACTCTAGGAGTTCCTCGATCTCTCTTATCTTGGTTTCTATATCACCAGTATCTACAGCCTCTTTAACACAGGTCTCCATATGGCTCTTCAGGATAGATTCATTAGCCTTTCTCAAAAGGGATATTAGAGCCAATAACTGTTTCGATAT